>NZ_KQ758636.1:0-83843 GCF_001457055.1 Priestia veravalensis
CTGAGATCCCGCAGTTTACGAGGAAGCTCAGGCCGAGCCCTGCGGAAAGCGAGCAAGCCGGAGTGAAAATCATGACCCGTTGCGTGCGTTCTCCCTTACTTCCTGCACACACTTCTTCCAATCTAAGAATCATTAGACCTACTTTACCGGTGGGAATAAAGACCAAAACACCCAGGTTTAATCGTTCTTTATAAGCATAAAAACTTCTATTATCTAGAACTATTGATTCGTTTTTGCTAATTTTTTCAAATTTCTTTTGACTGTTACTGGAATTTTTTTTTAAAATAGTAAATGAAAATACATATTAAAGGAGATGTTTTTCCATGTCAGGAATCATTCGCGTAACGCCTGCTGAACTTCGTGAAATGGCAGCTCGCTACAATAACGAAAGTGGTCAAGTACAAGATCTAGTAGGTCGCCTTGACACTATGAGAAACCAATTACAAGATATGTGGGAAGGTTCTTCTAGCCAAGCATTCATCGCTCAATACGAAGAATTAAAACCATCATTCGTTGAAATGTCAAACCTGCTTAACAAAATCGCTAAGCAACTTGACGACTCTGCGAACGTTCTTGAAGACACAGACAACCAAATCGCTAGCCAAATCCGTGGCTAATAAAAAAATGCTCTATCTTTTGATAGGGCGTTTTTTTTGTTAATGTTTTTCCCTCTTTGCCCATACCCATGAAAATAGGAAACACATTGCAAAATTTCAGTTATTTATAATTATTATAAAAAAATATTGATTTTTATCTGATATATGGTATTATCAAACTATCAACTAAAACTTTACGAGGTGATCTTATGACTGAAAATAACAAAAAATTGACGACTAGCTGGGGTGCTCCTGTTGGTGATAACCAAAACTCGATGACAGCGGGATACCGTGGCCCTACGTTAATTCAAGACGTTCATCTATTAGAAAAACTAGCTCACTTTAATCGCGAACGCGTACCAGAGCGTGTTGTTCATGCCAAAGGTGCTGGTGCACACGGTTATTTCGAAGTAACAAACGACGTTTCAGCTTATACAAAAGCAGACTTCTTATCTGAAGTTGGAAAACGTACACCCATGTTCATTCGCTTCTCAACAGTAGCTGGCGAAAGTGGCTCAGCTGACACGGTTCGTGACCCACGCGGCTTTGCAGTAAAGTTTTATACCGAAGAAGGAAACTACGACTTAGTTGGTAACAACACGCCGGTATTTTTCATCCGTGACGCAATTAAGTTCCCTGATTTTATTCATACCCAAAAAAGAGACCCACAAACGCATTTAAAAAATCCTAATGCAGTTTGGGACTTCTGGTCTTTATCACCTGAGTCTCTTCATCAAGTAACAATCCTTATGTCCGACCGCGGAATCCCTGCAACATTCCGTCACATGCATGGGTTCGGTAGCCATACATTTAAATGGGTAAATAAAGAAGGAGAAGCTGTTTGGGTGAAATATCACTTCAAGACAGAGCAAGGTGTGAAAAACTTGCCAACAGATCTTGCGGCAAAATTGGCTGGTGAAAATCCAGATTATCATACAGAAGATTTATTTAATGCGATTGAAAAAGGCGACTTCCCTGCTTGGAAGCTATATGTACAAATCATGCCTGTTGAAGATGCGGATACATACCGCTTCGATCCGTTCGACGTAACAAAAGTATGGTCTCAAAAAGACTATCCATTAATTGAAGTTGGTCGCATGGTGTTGAATCGCAACCCAGAAAATTATTTTGCAGAAGTTGAACAAGCAACGTTCTCACCTGGCGCATTCGTTCCTGGTATCGAGGCATCTCCAGATAAAATGCTTCAAGGGCGTCTATTTGCTTATGCAGATGCACATCGTTACCGCGTAGGTGTAAACCATAATCACCTGCCAATCAACCGTCCAAAATCAGACGTTCACCACTATCAGCGTGATGGACAAATGCGCTTTGATGGCAACGGTGGTGGATCAGTTTACTACGAGCCAAACAGCTATGGTGGTCCAACTGAAACGCCTGAGCATAAGCAAACAGCTTTCCCTGTTAGCGGCGTAGCAGAAAATGCACCGTATGACCATAATGACCACTACACGCAAGCTGGTGACTTGTACCGTTTAATGTCAACAGAAGAGCGTGAACGCTTAGTAAACAACATCGTAGAAGCGATGAAGCCCGTTGAAAAAGACGAAATTAAGCTTCGTCAAATCGCTCACTTCTACAAAGCTGACCCAGAATACGGCTTGGGCGTGGCAAAGGGCTTAGGGCTTGAAGTCCCTAACCTAAAAGCGTAAGCGACTGGTAGTTCATGAAAGGCATTAGAGCTTTTAACTTAAAAAAGTAAATAGGAAAATTCAGATTATCTATTCTCAACTATTATTTTCATTTCTCAATTAATCTATTTCTCTACTGCCCACGTCAAATTGGCGTGGGCAGTCATTTTCAGCTTTAGAAAGGATGAAAAAACAATGGCCAAACAGTGCCCTGTATGTATGACTGAAATCAAACAATTAAAACATACGTTATTATGCAGCTGCGGTGTACGATTAAAAAAGAAAAAAAACAGCTTATTCAAACAGGAAAAAAGCTAGCGGTGCGCTAGCTTCTTTAAGGCCTTTACAATAGGAGAATGAAGAGGAGCATACTCTTAACTGTTGAAGTACTAATCATTTACTTGCTATTAGCAATCGCCTTTGTATCCCCAACAAGCGCAACCGATAATAACTAATAGAATGAAAAGGACGATGATTAAAGCGAAGCCGCTTCCGCCGCCGTAACCACCACAACCGTAACCGCAGTTTCCGTAACCGTACATATTGTCTCACCTCCTCTTGTTGATACTCTCATCATATGTACCGATAAAAAAAATGCTCCTAAAAAATCCAAAGTAAACTTTTGCTTTTACACGAACATCTTTTAGGTTGATAGGCTTGTGCATATAAGAAAAAGCCCAAACCAGACGGCTTGGACTTCTCAATCTTGCATGTATTTATTGCTTTTTAGACAGCTCTGTTATGTAGTGGAAAAACGCTTCTGAATCAACGTCATACACGACATGAACCCGTCTTCCTCCTACTGTTTCATACGTTCTTCCTTGGCTTGGAACTTTCGTTTCTACCTCGCTGCAAACTGTTTTCATCTTCACAAGATCTGGCTTACCAACGGAAGCGGTTGTTAACACATCCCACAAATAGTACGTGGAATTGGTTTCAAAATGTTCAAGTGGTGGGCACGCAGCGTAGCACTGACCCACGAAATCCACTCCCGTATAGCGGCGAAGGGATGCCCAATAGTTGCGAACTGAAATCGTTAATGGTACTTGACTGGTACTTTCAAGAGCCACCATTTCAATCGTTAATCCGCTTTTCCACACGCGAGCTACAGCTTCAGGATCCCAAAATGCATTCCACTCCGCCGTTCCATCGTGCTCAGGCTCTTGAACGTTTCCTACTTCTTGGAATGTTCCGCCCATCCACACTAACTTTTCAATTTTCTCTTCAATATCAGGTGCTTCATCAAGCGCTCTGGAAAGGTCTGTCAGTGGGCCTGTAAATAGGAGCGTTGTTTTTTCTTGTTCTGCGCGCACTTTTTCAATTAAATGACGATGAGCAGGCTGATTGCTGACCGGCGCTTTCATTTGACCTGACTCATTTAAAATCGGAAGCGCGTCAACAAAAAACGTATGCATGCGCCATTCTTTTGGAAATGGATACATTCCTCTTGACGTCGAACGCGCGACTTCAACTCGCTGGTTGCTGAAGCGATCGATGATTTTTCTACTTGCGCTAATACCAGGCTCGAGATAGCCGTCCGCTGGGATAACCGATACACCCGTTAGCTCCACATCATCCATTTGGAGCAGTAAAAATAAAGATACTAAATCATCAATTCCTGCATCATGGTTAAAATATACTTTCTTTTTCATCGCTTTTTCATCCCCCTAGGTACACTAAAAACTGCGAAAAATATGCTAAAGAAGCATATTTTTCGCAGTAAGAAATTTGTGGTTTCTATGTATTGCCCTTAAACCATATCATTAAGGATATACGAAAAATAATTTTTTTTTGTGTGTAATTGTTCGTATTTAAAGTCTATTTTACCTTAAAAATTCACCTAAAACAACCTTTTATAATTAGAATCAAACCTCCACACGATTTCGACCGTTTCGTTTTGCAGTGTATAGCGCTTGATCTGCCTTGCGCACAAATTCATCTAACGTACACGCTGCGTTTCCTAGTTGTATATCAAGAGCAGCAACACCAAAACTTGCCGTTACACGAATTTTCACTCCATCAGCTTCAACGGCTGTGTTCTGAATAGCTTCCCTAAGTTGAGCTGCTAGGCTATGAGCCTCATAAAGAGCAGTTGCTGGAAGGTAAACAATAAACTCTTCTCCTCCGTAGCGTCCAATGATATCGGCTGGTCGTACGTTTTTCTGAACAACTTCACTGATTTTTCTTAACACGGCGTCTCCCATTTCATGCCCGTACGTATCATTGACTGTTTTGAAGTAGTCAATGTCAAACATAATAATTCCGGCTACCCCGCCGCGTTTCATGAGCGATATGAACATTTCTTCTGCTTGTCGAACAAAGAACGTTCGATTATACACTCCTGTTAAACCATCGATGCTTGCAAGCTTGCGAAGATCTTCCTGCATATTGACTCGTTCTGTTACATCACTGAACGTAATCATTTGGCCTACGTATACTTGACTCGTGTTGTATACTTCAGAAAATCGAACGTGAAAATGCTGAATGACTCCAGCTTCGTGACGATAATCACATTCTTTCCTTTCTTGAATAATAGTTACTAGTGCTTTATTTTCTTTCACAATGGATAGGATATGTTCACCAACCATTCTGTGATGCAGCATGGGAATAACTTGACGAACGGCGTTATTAAAGTCTACCACTATGCCCTTTTGATTTAGCACAATGACGCCTTCTTGCATCGTTTCAAAGACCGTATCACGAGCGATGGGCACCACATTAAACGACCGGAACATGAAGATGGACAGCCCGTGAAACAAGCAGGTTAACCCAATGGAAACAGGGACTAAATCAATTCCATATGGGCTGAGCTTATTTAAGTAAAAGTAGCTAGCAATAATCGGCGTTAATAAACCAGATACCATTAATAGAATCTGCATTTGAAATTGAAAAACTGATTTCCGAAGCTCCATCAATAGCACAATGATACTCAGCATAATGCAGACAAACAAATAAAATGAATGGAGGTAATGAAACGGACCTGCTACTAAATCAGCCACGGGAAATGGCGTATCGTTTCGAAACCCTATTTTTTTATAGTACATATCGTGCCAATTATTTGTATTGTGGGTGAAAATTGTAATAATTGGAACAGTAAATAGAAGATAATAAAAAGCTGGATAAATCTTTTTCCCAACGTAGTTAAAGCACATTAATACGATGAATGCTGGGATAAATGGCAGAGGAAGATACTCTACGCTTAGCCAAAACTTAACTTCTTCAATCGATGTACTCATCATTTCAAACATGTATCCAAAAGCAAAAACAGAGGACAGAAAGGTTAATATGACATAGTGCTTAACCCGAGGACTGTCTCGAATTTTAAACGCACCGTATAAACTTAAAGATAAACTAAGGACACCCGAACTTCCAACAATCACTACATATTTGAGTAGTTCACTATGCATGAGCCACGACTCCATTTTCATTAAGGTTAGCGTACGCTACATTATTATATAGCAGCGCGTTTCTATTAGACTATATATTTTCGTTCATCTAGCCTATTTGTCCTCCATAAAACTCAATTACTTCACATTTAATAAGTATATATTCATATAAATCCGATAATTTTTTAAAGATAAACAACACTTTTCGACATCTTTTTCATTTTGTTTAGCATATACTTTTAATACTACTAAAAATAATTCTCTTCAGAAAAAGGCAAATCTTTCGAAAGAAAGCGACGCAAAGCTACAGATCTAAGGTGCAACGGCACTATGATGGCTGAGCTCCCTGGGATGGGTCGAGGGGGATATTAAAGTAATGAAAAATCAAATAACAGTAAAAGCAGAAGAAGATGTACAAGAATGGATTTCACTCATGCAGCACGCAAAAGATCTCGGTCTCACCATTGAAGAAATACAGCATTTTTTACTTCAGAACGAAACTACATAAACAGTCCTCAAGCTGAAATAAGGCACCGTAAGAGACTGAGACATAAGTAGTTCAGTCCTTACCATACCTGAACGATTGAGAGTTTCTCACTTTTAATCGTTCAGGTTTTTTGTTGATTGTGAAAACAATGTTGGAAACAGGGTGGAATGGAGCGTAGGACACTCGACTCCTGCGGGAAAGAGAGGGAAAACGGAGATCCCGCAGCGCAGCGAGGAAGCTCAGGTTCCTCCCCGCGGAAAGCGAGTGGCCGTAGCGCAATGGAATGAACGTGTTGAGACAAACTAAAGAGTTGGGAACAGCTAGTGTTCGTCTTTTAGAAGCAATCATTTTGTTATGTCCCAAACTCTTTTTCGTGCTTGCTTTTCTTGTATACTAGTAATAGGTAAAAACTAGAAAGGATTGTGAAGAAACATTGAATATAGCATCGTTTATCATAATCGCTGCCCTAGTCGTCTACATTTTTACACTACATTCAAAAATACGGGCGCTTGAAAAGCAGATTAAAACAACACCGCTTACGGAAAACCAACAAGAAGCGCTCGCAATAAAAGTCTCAGCCATGCTTGAAAAAGGGTATACAAATGTAGAAGTTATAAAAGCCGTTCGACAAGATACAGGATGGGGCTTACTTCAAGCAAAACAGTACGTTGATACGTTCAAAAGATGACCAAAATCGAGTTCTTTGGTCATCTTTTTTGCGATTTGATAACGTTTTTCGTCAAATACAGACAGATAACCTTAATTAATGGTACAATGGCGATAAAACAGTGAATTTAACATCATTATGTCAACGGCGATAAAGATGATGATTATTTAAACAATCACTTACCTTTTTTGAACAATCGAATGAGAGAAAGTAGGCTGAACATATGATTGATTTTGATACAGGATCTCCACTAGTGAAAATTAAAGTAGTTGGTGTGGGAGGCGGTGGAAACAATACCGTTAACCGCATGATTGAACACAGCGTGCAAGGCGTTGAATTTATGGCTGTAAACACCGACGCTCAGGCTCTTAATCTATCAAAAGCAGAAAAACGCATGCAAATTGGTGCTGCCTTAACGCGTGGACTGGGTGCGGGTGCAAACCCTGAAGTCGGACGCGCTGCTGCTGAAGAGAGCAAAGAGGAAATTCAAGACGCCCTTCAAGGTGCGGACATGGTGTTTGTAACAGCAGGTATGGGCGGCGGAACAGGGACAGGTGCTGCACCTGTTGTTGCGGAGATGGCTCGTGAGCTCGGTGCGCTAACAATTGGTGTCGTAACAAAGCCGTTTCGTTTTGAAGGAACAAAACGTACTCGTCAAGCAACAGGCGGTGTTGACGAAATGATGAACGCAGTTGATACGCTAATTGTCATTCCAAATGACCGCTTATTAGAAATTGGTGATAAGCGCACGACAATGCTGGATGCTTTCCGCGAAGCTGATAACGTACTGCGTCAAGGGATTCAAGGGATTTCCGACTTGATTTCTATCCCAGGCTTCATTAACCTTGATTTTGCTGATGTAAAAACCATTATGTCAGACCAAGGCTACGCGCTGATGGGAATTGGGATTGCAAGCGGTCCTGAACGCGCTGCTGAGGCGGCGAAAAAAGCAATTTCTAGTCCACTGTTAGATCGTTCAATTGACGGTGCACAAGGAATTCTAATGAATATTACAAGCGGCTCTAACCTCAGTTTATTTGAAGTACAGGAAGCTGCAGATATCGTAACGTCTGCTTCTGACCAAGAATTGAACATGATTTTCGGTTCTGTTATTAATGAAGATCTTCAAGATAAAGTAATGGTAACCGTTATCGCAACTGGCTTTTCAGAAAGCTAACAAAAAAAACACTTGGATGATCCAAGTGTTTTTATTTATACAACAGGTTCCAAATATTTCGCCTTTAAATAAATAATAGCCTGCTCAATACACACGGGCTTGCTAAAAATATAGCCTTGAATAAACGGACAGTCATTCTCCTCTAAGAACGAAAGCTGCGCACGCGTTTCCACACCTTCAGCAATCACCTTCATATTCAACCCCCGTGCTAAGTAAAGAAGGCTCTTTGTAATGGTTTGATGTTTTTCGTTTTCAACAACGGACTGAATAAACGTTTTATCGATTTTCAACACGTCAAAATCAAGCTTTTGCAAGTGAGACAGTGAACTAAATCCTGTTCCAAAATCATCTAAAGCGAACGTCACGCCCTGCTTTTTTAAAACGGTCATCATCTTTTTTACCTGCTCTTCATGATGAATGATGGAGTTTTCCGTAATCTCAAGTTCAATAAGCGATGAATCGATGTCATAGCGTTCTAAAAGCTCCATGACAAATTCAACAAAGTTAGGTTTTAATAAGCGTTTTGACGATAAATTAACCGACATAGGAACGACTGTTAATCCTAACTGCTTCCACTCTTGCAGCTGTTGACATACTCTCTCTAGTACCCAATCTCCAATTTTCACAATTAAATTAGACTCTTCTGCTAGAGGAATAAATTCTCCTGGTGATACAAATCCCCATTCAGGATGATCCCAGCGAATTAACGCTTCAAAGCTATCAAGCTCTCTCGTTTGCGTATTGATCTTCGGCTGATAATGAAGAAAAAACTCATTTTGTTCAATCGCATTTCGCAGCCCTTTTTCTAAATGAAAACTTTTGTACGTTCGGCTATCCATATGAGGTGAATAAAGCTGCCAGTCATTTTTTCCAAGCTCTTTTGCTCGATATAAAGCAAGACTTGCATTTTTCAACAGCGTTTTTGCGTCTTTTCCGTCATGCGGATAAATTGTAATCCCCATGCTGGTGGTTGTGTGAAGATGAAATTCATCAATTTCAACTTCTCTTTCTACTTGTTCAAAAAGCGATTTGGCAATTTGCGTACATTCTTCTAAACGGTCTAATGACTCAAAAAATATCGCAAATTCATCGCCGCCCACTCGTGATAAAGACCCTTTACCTTGTACCGTTTTCTCCAGACGATGCGCTAACTTTTGCAGCATGAGATCACCGATATCATGACCTAAAGTATCGTTTAAATATTTAAAGCGGTCAAGGCCGAGATAAAAAACAGCAATGAACGAATGATTCTTTTTAACGCGTGCAATTGCATTAGTTAAATCTCGTTCAAACTTACGGCGGTTTGGCAAATTCGTTAGATAATCGTAATTTGCTAGATATTCAATTTCATCCGTATAGCGCTTTTGCTCCGTAACGTCTTCTACAATTCCGTCGAGACGAATGACTTTTCCTGAATCATCTAAAACTGGAATCACTTGATCTTTTAGCCATTTAGTAATTCCTTTCTTTGTCACGATGCGATAATAGTGACAAATTGGCTCACCGCCCATCAGCTTTACTTGTTCTGCCTCTACTTTTTCAAGGTCATCTGGATGAACACACTCTTTCCACAATGAGCGACTTTGAATAAATTTCATTGCCGCTTCCTCATAGATATTTGCCACTCCGTCGGAACAAAACGTCACTTTGTTTGTGCGAACATCCGCTGACCATATCCCAACATCTAAGCTGTTATAAACCATGGAAAACTGACGCTCAACTTGCTTAAGCTGCTTTTTTATTTGATGTATTTCAGTTACATCAAACACGACGCCAAGAAGCTGCACAACTTGATTTTTCTCATCTATAACAGGATCTGCTTGTTCAAATACGATGCGTGAATGACCGCTGGGCTGAACTAAACGATATTTAATACTGTAGCTATCTCCCTTTTCAATGGCACGCTTTATAGTTTGATTCACTCGCTGCCGATCACCAGGGTGCACAAACGTCAGCACTTCATCGTATGAAGGAATAAAATCTGATGTTTCTTCCATACCAAAAATGACGTACATCTGTCGGGACCAGTACGATTCATTTTCCAATACGTCATAATACCAACTTCCAATATTCGCTAGCTTTTGCTCCATATTCAATTGGGTTTGAAGCGTCATTACATTCAGCTGTTCTTCCGACTTCTTTTTACAGATGGCATACACTGCCTGTAGCTGTCCCTCAATAAGAATAGGAACATAGCTCAGCATCACTCTAGTACTCTTTCCAAACTTTGTTTTTAGAATGGTAGTAAACCGAACGACTTCACCTTTCAGCGCTTCTGTAAAATACTTTTGATGATCTAACCCGTACTCTACAAGTTGAAAAAAAGAGAATTGATCTTGCACTTCAGTACATACAAAAGCCCAAGCCTGCTTGTTATAAAAAAGCAAATCACCTTTTTCATCGAGCAAAAAAATAGCGTGTGAACTGGCTTCTATGAGTGCTGTATTAAAAGTATGAACACTCATCGCATCTTGTGTAGTAGATGCGATGTGATTAAAAAATGAGTCATGCATCTGGTTCTCTTTTCTCCTCGCTCTATCAGTCTTATCTTTAATTGTAAAGGTTCAGTTTGATTTTGCAAGCCTATCCTTACAAAACTGTCATTATTTTCTTAAGGATAATATTTTCATTGAGCTCTGGAAAAGAATAACCGTTTAACGTGTTTTTTGTTTATAGATAAAAATTGACGTTAGCCACGATAAAAGATAGAGAAGTAAAGCAGGTAAAAAAACAAGCATATAAAGGTTTGAGACCTCTAAAGACATGATTGTGCGTGCCGTGTTAATTACCCGCTCCTGCACGTTATGCACAAAGGTATTAGCAATGATCATATAGATAACGAACAGCCCAATAAAAGCTATTCCTAAATACTTACTGTGAAAAATATACGAAACCGGAAAGGCAATGGAAACAAAAGTTAAAACAACGCTGATACTAAACACTAATTGCGCCCACTGCATCCTTTCGCTGTGAATAATCCAGTTTGAAGCAGCGATAACAAAAAGCGTAATGACTGCAAACAGGAGCGCACCGAGGTATTTAGCGGTTACAAGCTCTTTGCGTGTATATGGAAGTGAATTTAGTAAAAGGTGCACAGCCGATTTCTCATCTTCTGAAAAAGCATTCATGATGAGTGCAATGCTAAAGATAATACCTATCCAAGTAGTCGACGTATCAAGCAGCAAGTATATAAACAAAATCGGTAGTAGAATGAAAAATACATTTCTTTGCAATAAAAAGTCTTTACGAATAAGCTGTAGCATGTTCACGCTCCCCCTTTTTTGTATAGAACATAATGTCCTCAAGCGTCGGCTTTTCAATGAGCACCTCTGCACCAAAGATATCGTGTACTCGGTCCTTTTTATTGGTCAGCGCTTCAAACCCATGATTAGATGTTTGAATGGCTAGAAATTCTTTTTTCGTGTCACGATCTAGTAAATCAACTGTCCCTTTTACGAGGGCATATTCTTCAAAAATTTGATGGTGCTCTTTTGTAAACATATGCTGTCCGTTATGGATAAAGGTAATGTAGTCTGCGATTTTATCTAAGTCTGTGGTGATATGCGTCGAGAAGAAGATCGTTTTCTCATGATTGAGCATGAGCTCCTGTAGAATCTCTAATAGCTCTCTTCGAAAAATGGGATCTAAGCCAGATGTTGGCTCATCCATCACAATTAAATCCGCGTGATGAGACAATGCCATCGTTAACGAAGCCTTCATCAGCATCCCTTTTGAAAACGTTTTGATTTTTTTACGTAAAGGGAGTTCAAATCGTTCAACATACTGTGTAAACAACGTATCATCCCAGTTTCTGTACATCGGCTTAATAATACGTTGAAGGTCTCGTAGCGTAATGTTTTCGTAGTACATATTTTCATCACATACAAATCCAATCCGTTGCTTGATCTCTTTCTCGTGCTGAGTGTAGTTTAAGCCAAATACAGAGACGCTCCCGCTATCAGGCTGTAAGAGATTCATAATTATTTTAATAACCGTTGATTTCCCTACTCCGTTTCCACCGATTAATCCCGTCACAAAACCTTTTTTTACTGACAGAGATACATCCTTTAGTTGAAATCCGCTAAACGACTTGGTCACATTGTTCAGTTCAATCACGCTACTCATTACCTTTCCTCCTCATACAAAATGATTAAAAGCTCCTGGAGCTCCTGCAAGCTAACTCCAATTTCTTTGCTGTTTTGAATGGCTGCTACTAATTGTTCTTCGATGACTCTTCGCTTTCGCTCACGAATCATCTCGTGATTTTGTTCTGAAATGAATGAACCTTTCCCTACAATTGAAAAGATAAACCCGTCTTTTTCAAGCTCTTCATAAGCTCGTTTGGTTGTAATGACGCTAATACCTAAATCCTTAGCAAGCTGACGCATCGAAGGTAACGAAGCTCCTGGTTTTAATTCATCCGCTAAGACCTGCTTTTGAATTTGATGGTAAATCTGTTCATATATAGGCTCTTTTGACTGATTTGAAATCACAATATGCATATTCATACCTCTTTTAAATAATGTATATATACTTTATATACATTATTTACACATTGTGTTCCTTATTTCAATATTTCCCATAGAAAAAAGAGTTTGGGACATAACAAAATGATTGCTTCTAAGAGACGAACACTAGCTGTTTCCATCTCTTTAGTTTGTCTCAATACGTTCGTTCCATTGCGCTACGGCCACTCGCTTTCCGCGGGGAGGAACCTGAGCTTCCTCGCTGCGCTGCGGGATCTCAGTTTTCCCTCTCTTTCCCGCAGGAGTCGAGTGTCCTACGCTCCATTCCACCCTGTTTCCAACATTGTTTTCACAATCAACAAAAAACCTGAACGATTAAAAGTGAGAAACTCTCAATCGTTCAGGTTTATCATTGGCTGAATTACTTATGTCCCAGCCTCTTTCTGCCTTCTTATTTATGAATCCAAACTGCTCCAGCTGAATTATCATTTGCTTCGCCAATCACATCGATTTTTAAACCGTATTTTGGAAGAATGCGGCCGGCATCTTTAATGCGATCATCGATATAAGAACGACGGTCGTTAAAGCTTGTCACCCCTTTTGCTTCTTTGGAAGAAATTGTTCCCCATGTTGAATGCGTATATGTCCATGGAAGCGTTGAATCAAATGAGAACGCAGCGTCTGCGATTTGATAACGAGTTGAGTTTGCCGTTGTGCTAATTCCGTTTCCGTTAAAGTATAGAACTTTTTTCGGATGTGAATCAACAACGCCTAAGAAACCTTCACCAGGGTGCTCTCCAACCCAGTTATCTAAGTAGCTATCGTCAGCGTACCATAACAGCATTCCCGTATTGTACTTCGCTCCGCGTGCAAATTGCAGCGCCTTGTCACTTCCAGCGTAGTTTCTCCACTCAACGTAGTAGTAGTTATCCTTGTACATTAAGCCGTCCGTTTGCTCAAATCCATCTAGCGTAAACGTTGGTTGACCTTCAGCATCATCTGTAAATACAACGTTACCATCCACTACAAGCGATGCGTTATCCAGCCCAAACCCTTCAAGTGCTAATCCGCCGTCCGTTACGTATTCAAACTGAAGCTTGATTTTCTTGCCTTTAAACTGACTTAAATCATAGCTTACATCTACCCATTTTCCATTTGTTGTTTCGGCAGAGTTATCAGCATTATTTGCTTTATCACCAATTGTATCTAAAAGAACTTTAGAGCCATCTGGGAGAATAGCATTTACATATAGGTAATCATATTCTGCTTCCACTTCATAGTTTGCTTTAAAGTTAAATGAAGCTTTTGTTGCACTTGTTAAATCTACCTCTTTTGTCGTCATTGCTGTGCGCAGGTCGTCACCTTTTTGACTGTAATAAAACTTCTTACCGAAGTCTGTTTTCATCCCTTGCACGGCTTTTTGAGGAAGGTTAATCTTCACAATGCCTGGGTTTTTAGATTTCGTTACGCTTTGGTCAATGATGCTTACAGCGCCCGTCTTTTTAATATCTTTTAAATCCATTTCTTTAATGTTTGCCCAGTTTCCTCCCATTACCTTTTGGAAGAACTCTTTGTTTTGTGGTGAAAAGCTTGTTGGCTCTGTTCCAGCAATTTCTCCAGCCCAGCTTCCGCCACTCATAATAGACCAAACACCAACCGGCTCACCTTGACCTGTATATTGCGTATCATACTCATCTGGAAGACCTAAGTCATGACCGTATTCATGAGCGAAAACCCCAACAGCTCCGTCTTCCGGCTGAATTGTGTAATCATATGCGGACACATCAGAACCAGGTACTTTATAAGGCTGTCCTAACGTCCAGCGGTGTGACCAAATTGCATCATCGCCTAACTTACCTCCACCTGCTTCTTGACCTGTACCAGCGTGGATAATCATTAAGTGATCCACTAATCCGTCCGGCTCGTTTAAGTTGCCGTCACCATCTAAATCATATTGATCAAATTGATCAAATTCTTTTAAATCAATACCGCTTTTAACAGCTTCTTGAAGTGCTTCTTTTACAAGGTCACGAGGGCCTTTGGGTCCGCGATTGTCATTTCCACCGTTTGGATTATCAGCACCGTAATCTGCCGCGTTACCTTTAACGGTTAACCATTCAGAAACCGTACCATCTATTGTATAGCTTCCACCTGATTGCTCTTCGTAATATTGTTTAAATGTTTTAACTTTTTTACCGTTAAACAGCTTGAATTCTTTATCTCCAAACATTAACTTTTCATAATGCTTCCGGTTAAAATCATCAGCATACATATAACCAGGCTCTTGAACCACGTTATTATGTTTAAAGTCTGCATATTCAACTAACAGTACAAGCACTTTATCTGTACGAACATTTCCATTGTATTTTGCTTCTTTAGCTGGCTTAACTTTCACGCCATTTCCGCTTCCTTTTGTTACAGCGTTCATGTTAACGTTCTTTGCTTCCTTTACTTTCTTTTCATTTTTAGCACGGGCTTGTTTTGCTTTTACATCAATTTTATTTGGCTTTTGCCCTTTCACACTTTCTTTATGGCTGTCTTTCTTCTCTATGTATGCATTAACAGCCTTCTTTACCTCTTGAGATGTTGCCTTTTTTGAAATGACCCCTTGCTGCTGCAAAGCTTTCCCTAATCGTTCTTCTGGAACAATATTCATATCCAGCGGTGGACTTTCAAGCTGATCAGCTGTTTTCGCTGATGCACTCGTCGCATTAAACAGAGGAAGTCCTCCACCGATTGCAACGGTTGTTGCTAGCAACGAGGTTCCTAGTACTTTTTTCCATGTAACCAAAGATAATACCCCCTTCTAAAATATCACACTATTAGCAAAATTTATTTTAATCTGAAGTTTCTTGTCGGTCAATAGGTTTTGCTTTTGTAATAAAGCATTACATACCGCTAAAATCCTACATACTCCTCTATTTAGATCGTCTCACAATTCGACATTATAGGCTAAAAAGAGGATAAAAAATGTAAAAAAAACTGTAAATATATAACTATAGGAATAATATGTAATCTTATATACCTATCGGCTGTTTTGTTATGGGTATATATTACTATTTTCAAAATTTTCGTATTTCGTAGCGTTCTATAAAGAAAGAAGCTAAGACACAGCTAAATGATTCCTTTTCAAAGACGAAGCATGACTTTTCTACAATAACAAGTTCGTTCCATTACGCTGCAGACACTAGGTCTCTAAAATTGATTTCAAATCAACAAAAAATCCGAACTATAAAAGAGTCCTTAACTCTTAATAGTTCGGATAGATCATTAACTGAAATACTTATGTCCCAACCTCTTTTTGGTTTATTGATATCGATTTGGTTGACTCGGTACGGTTTCCGGCTGAGGAGCTGGATATTTTTCAAGTTCAGGATTTGCCTTAGTTGCAACTTCTTCACCAGCTTGCTTTACTTTATCACCAATGTCTTGCAGGTCTTCTTGTACACCTTGCGCAGACTCTACTAGTTGAGAAGACTCTTCTTTAATTGACTGTACGGGACCATTTAGTTCATTGTTCACTTTCTCATATAAACTTTTAAGATCTGACGTTACTTCTTTAATAACACCTGAAGCTACTTTAATACGATGTTGCCAATCATCTTTTACTTCAGATGGGTTCTCTCGTAGGCGCGTGACAAAACCTGTTGTCGAATTCTTAGCACACTGTGCACTGTTTATGACCTTTGTTCGCGTGCGTTTATCAACAAGCGCTACCACCCCTCCAACCGCTGCTCCTACCGCAATGCCTGTTAAAAGCTTATTTCCCTTTTGAGAAGGGTCTTGTCCTTGGACCGCTTGTGTTTCATGAGTCGTTGCCTGCTTCATCTTATCCACTCTCCCTTTGTGATTAAAATAGTTGTTAGTGTAGATATTCCCCTTTTCTTTCCTCCTAAACTGTGAAAAAACGCCCAACTTTTGTTAGGCGCTTTTCACTACTCTTTCTCTGGCCAAATTTTTGCTCCTGGCTCAAGTAACCATTCGTGATCTCTTTCCATAATGCGCGCATTCCACGGATTATCATCAAGGTGACGAATCATCCAGCAAAAGTACATAGCATACCCTGGAGCCGTCGCTTGAGGATGATCTAGCTCTCCCGGGATGGTGATAAAGCTGTTGTGCACAACGCGATGAGCATCTTCTCCAACCATTGCACAGCCAAATCCTTGAGGCTTATTAAAGCGATAGTAATATACTTCAGGCTGGTCGTGATGATGCGGAGGATAGCTGGACCATCTGCCTGGATAGGAAATCACTTCACCAATGACCATGTTCGAATAAGGGGCGTTCTCGTAATCAAAAATAGTTCGGATCACGCGCTGAGCTGTTCCGTCCCATACACCTTCTCCTGCTACTTCACTTTGGCAATCCGAAGGCATATAAAGTTTAGAAGGAAAATTGCGATCATTGTCTGTTTTTTGAACAAGGACTTCGCTTTTTCCAAGCGACGTAATCTTTACTTCATTATTGCTAGCAACGTGAAGACACCATGGATCTTCTTCAAACACGCTTTCACGCTCTATCTCCTGGACGTTGCCATCCCACTCGATGCGAACTTTTCCTTCTAATAAAAGTACTGCCGTTTCTTTTTCGGAATCTCGCAATACTTGCTCCGCACCCTCTCTTAAATTATAAATCCCAATATCAAGCATCATATCTTCGTGCTTGCTTGCCATATTCGTTAATTCATTGTACCCTTCTTTTAATTGTCCAAGCTTTTCAAACATTTCTTTCAGCTCCTTACGTTACCTACTTTATAGTCCACTTTTTTCTCTAATAAATTGACGTGCTTTTAGCGCGTATTCAAACGGATTAGCAACAGCAGGGTCCTGTTCGGCTTCGACTACAAACCATCCGGTATAATCAGAATCAGCAAGCTGTTCAAAGATTGGTTCAAAGTTGATGCTACCGTCTCCTGGCACGGTAAATACTCCTTGCCGAACCGCTTGTAAAAAGCTCCATTTCTTCGCTTTCACAGCTTCGACTACGTCCCGTCGCACATCTTTCAAATGCACATGCTTAATGCGCGGTAAATACTTCTTTAAAATATACAAAGGATTTTCACCTGAAAACACTAGATGTCCCGTATCAAACAAAAGGTGAACCAACTCTGGATCGGTCATCTCCATCAGTCGATCAATCTCAGACGTCGTTTGAACACCCGTTCCCATATGATGGTGATACACGATATGCATATCCTTTTCTTTGGCAAGCATCCCTAAGTGATTTAGGCCTAGAGCAAGTCGCTGCCACTCATCTTCTGTAAACTGCGGCTTTTCATCAAAAAGCGGAGTATCCATAAGCCCTTGAATGCTGCGTCCTTGCTCTGACACAACAATCACGCTTGCACCCATCGCGTGTAAAAAGTCGCGGTGATTAATAAAAGCACTCACCGTTTCCTCCAGTGGCTTTGTCGTTAAATATGTGCTAAACCAAGCGCTTGCAATCTCTAATCTGCGATGAGACAGCGCTTTTTTTAAAACCTTCACATCACGTGGATACTTATTGCCAACTTCGCTTCCTTTAAAACCAGCAAGCGCCATCTCGCTAATACACTGTTCAAACGTATTTTCTCCACCAAGCTCCGGCATATCATCGTTCGTCCATGCAATTGGCGCGATGCCAAGCTTAATTACACCTTCTTTAAACATAGCTCCTTCTCCCCTTCAAGCTCTTATTCAATCGTATTAATACAATCTTGCTTTTGTTAGATGCGCTTTTTTCTCTTCAAACGCTTCTTGCGTTTTTCCATTTTCAGATACTTCAGCAACCCCAACATGCCACCATGAGTCGTATCCACTTGTCATGGTCTTCGGCAGCACCTTAATATCAATGAGCGTAGACACATCTTGTTTCTTCGCATCTTCAAGCGCAAATCTAAGCTCTTCTAAAGTCTGTGCTTCGTACGTTTTCACTCCGTATCCAGCTGCGCTTTGTGCAAAGTTAATTCGGAGAATCTCACCATCTAACTTGTTAGACTGTTCGTTTCTGTAGCGAAACTCCGTACCAAAGCTACCCATTCCGTTGCCCATCTGCAAGTTATTAATACAGCCAAACCCTGAATTGTCAAACAATAAAACGTTAATTTTCTTTTTCTCCTGCAAGCTTGTCACTAGCTCTGAATGAAGCATTTGATAGCTTCCGTCTCCAACCATCGCGTATACTTCTTTATCTGGCTCAGCTAACTTAGCGCCAAATGCTCCGGCGATTTCATAACCCATGCATGAATAGCCGTACTCCATGTGATACGTATTGGGCGTGCGAGACGTCCACATCCGCTGAAGATCACCCGGCAAGCTTCCTGCTGCGCCTACGATAATCGCATCTTCATCAAGTAGATGGTTCACTTGACCAATGACGCTTGTTTGCGTTAATGATGTTCCGAGCGCTTCTTTATACTCAGAAAGTACATCATCAAGCTGTCCGCTTACTTCTGGTACAAATGCTCCCTCTTCGTAACGCACGTGATGCAAGCGTTCAAGCTCTGCTTGCCACTTCCGTTTAGCCTCAGCAATCTCCGTTCCGTAACCTGATTGATATCCGCTCTGTGTCAATTCAGCTGTTAGCGTTCGAAGCGCTTCTTTTGCATCAGCCACCACCTTTACGGCATCCAATTTATTGGCATGAAATTCAGAAATATTTAAGGTTAAAAACTCAACGGCTGGGTGCTGAAACAATTCTTTTGACCCCGTCGTAAAATCGGTGAACCTCGTCCCAATTCCAATGACTAGGTCTGCTTCACGAGCAATTGAGTTCGCAGCGAGATTACCGGTTACACCTACTCCGCCTAGGTTATAAAAGAAATCGCTTTCAACAGCACTTTTACCAGCTTGTGTTTCACCAAAAGGAATATGGAATGCTTCTGAAAAAGCTTTTAATTCAGCTGCTGCTTCCGAATAGCGAACACCGCCGCCGCAAATAATAATAGGCTTTTTCTTGCTTTGAATAAGCCGAACGGCATCTCTCACACTCTCTCGCGTAGGCAAACGTCTTTCCATTCGATGCACGCGCTTTTTAAAGAAGTAGCTAGGAAAATCAAAGGCTTCTCCTTGTACATCTTGCGGCAGCGAAATTGTCACCGCTCCCGTATCAGCAGGATTGGTCAATACGCGCATAGCATTGATCATTGCCGTCATGAGCTGTTCCGGTCGATTAACTCGGTCCCAATACTTACTCACCGCTCGAAAGGCATCGTTTGTTGAAATGGATAAGTCATGAGTTTGTTCAATTTGTTGAAGAACAGGATCAGGCTGACGAGTAGCAAACACATCACCTGGAAGCAATAAAATAGGAATGTTATTAGCTGAAGCAGTAGCGGCTGTTGTTACCATATTGGCAGAACCAGGTCCTACTGAAGAAGTGCACGCCATGATTTGTTTTCTGTGCTTTTGTTTTGCAAATGCCATCGCAGCATTTGCCATACCTTGTTCGTTTCTTCCTTGATAGACCTCCAATTCTCCTGCATCTTGTTCAAGAGCTTGCCCAAGCCCCACCACGTTACCATGGCCGAAGATTGTAAAGATTCCTTTGATAAACTTTGTTTCGTTTCCATCAACTTCTACGTACTGGTGATTTAAAAACTTTACAAGCGCTTGTGCCGTTGTCATTCTTTCCGTTGTCATTTCTTTTTCCCCTTTCATAAAAAAGGGAAGTCTTCAGAACAAGCTGCTCCTACTACTTCCCTCTCCTTTTTTGTTTACAACTTACCAGCGAGCCGTTACCATTTTCTTTCTTGTATAGAACTCTACACCGTCTGTTCCATTCGCATGCAAATCACCATAGAATGAGTCCTTCCATCCTGAAAATGGGAAGAATGCCATTGGAGCTGGAACACCTACGTTTACCCCTAACATACCCGATTCAATTTTTTCACGAAACTCACGAACGCTTGAACCGCTGTCTGTATAGATGCACGCACCGTTTGCAAAGCGTGAGGCATTCGCAATATCAATGGCTTCGCCAAGGTCATTAACTCGAATAATAGATAGCACCGGAGCAAAGATTTCATCTTGCCAAATTTTCATTTCTTGCGTAACGTTATCAAAAATGGTGGGGCCAACGAAATATCCGTTCCCTTGAACCTCAGCATCACTACGGCCATCACGAACAAGCTTAGCACCTTGCTCAACGCCTGATTCAATATAGCCAAGCGTGCGTTCTTTATGCCCTTCACGAATAACTGGACCTAAGAAAACATTTTCTTCAAGACCATTTCCAATCACAATACGATTTGCTTCTTCTACCAATCGAGTGATAAGTTCATCCGCTACGTCTTCTTGCACCGTAACAACAGATGCAGCCATACAGCGCTCACCAGCAGAGCCAAATGCAGCCCCTACAATTTGCTTTGTCGCTACGTCTAAATCAGCATCGTTTAACACGATTGAGTGATTTTTTGCACCGGCTAAAGCCTGAACTCTTTTTAGATTTTCCGTTCCTTTTTTATACACGTATTCCGCTACTGGCTGTGAACCAACAAACGAAATTGCTTTCACGTGCTTATGTTCCAATAGTCCATTTACGACATCATGAGCACCGTTTACGATATTTAGCACACCTTTTGGCAAACCAGCTTCTTCAAATAACTCTACTAAGCGCGCTGCTAACAGCGGTGTACGCTCAGATGGCTTCAACACAAACGTATTTCCACAAGCGATGGCTAATGGGAACATCCAGCATGGCACCATCATCGGGAAGTTAAACGGCGTAATTCCACCAATGACGCCGATTGGATAGCGGTACATCCCCGATTCAATTCCCGTTGCGATATCAGGCAGCTGTTTGCCCATCATAAGCGTCGGTGCACCTGCAGCGAACTCAACGCACTCAATTCCACGCTGAACTTCACCGTATGCTTCGTTATAAGACTTACCGTTTTCAAGCGTTACAAGCTTTGCTAGCTCATCCCAATGATCAACAAGAAGCTGCTGGTACTTAAACAAAATGCGCGCACGCTTTGGAACAGCTACTTGTGACCAAGTTTGAAACGCTTCATTTGCGGTTTCTACTGCGTGATCTACATCTTCTTTTGTCGATAATGGAACATTAGCAATCACTTCGCCTGTTGCAGGATTGTAAACAGGCTCCGTTTTCGAAGTAGAAGCTTCTACCCATTGTCCACCAATATAATTTTTAACGTCTTTGACGGCTGTTTGTGTCATCGTGAAATCTCCCCTTTGTTATTAATAAGTTTCCTGTAAAATTTCTTCTGCTGAGCTCATAAACTCTTTAATTTCGGCAACGGTTGGCATCGCATCAGAACAGCTATGACGTGAGATAACAATCGAGGCTGATGCACTTCCAAACCTCATGGCTTCTTTTACACTCATCCCGGTCATCACGCCGTAAATAAAAGCTGATGCATATGAATCGCCAGCACCAAAAGTTTTCAGTACCTTTGTTTTAAAAATGCCGCCGCGATAGGAGTTGCCATCTTTCGTATAGGCGATTGATCCTTCACCACCGTGCTTGATAATCACGATTTTGGCATTATAAGAAAACCATCTATTTGCCGTTACCTCATCACTAGAAGCTTCTAAGTTTAATAGCTTTTCCATCATGTCAAATTCTTCACGCGTACCGATAATCACATCGCATTTCTCTGCGGCCAAATTATAGTAAGTTGACGTTTCTTCTTCTGAAGCCCACGTATACGGACGATAATCGATATCAAAAAACACTACTACTTCATGTTTTCGTGCATATTCTAACGCTAAAAAAACAGCTTCACGAGATGGACTTTGTGCGAGTGCTGTACCAGAAATTAAAAGTGCTTTTGATTGCTTGATATAGCCTTCTGATACGTTGTGGACATCAAGCTTTAAATCTGCAACATTGTCACGATACATCAATATGCTACAATCCGTCGGGCTTTTAATTTCTGTAAAAGCTAATCCTGTTACCGCACCTGTGCGATCAATTGCAACATGATCCGTATCGATATTGGTTTCTGTGAGATAAGATGTAATAAAACGCCCCATTTGATCATCGGAAACTTTACCGATGAATCCTGTGTTCAAACCAAGGCGAGATACACCAATTGCAATGTTCGCTGGAGAGCCTCCAACGTATTTCGTAAACGTCTTTGTTTCTTCCATCGGACGCTGCGTTTCATTGGCATTTAAATCGATACACAATCGTCCTAGGGCAATAAAATCAAGGGGACGGTCTTGCTTAAATTGTAGTTTGTTCATTATCTATCCTCCTGCTTTTTATCAATCGAGTTAAGCACTTACTCATTTTGCATGATAAAACGTAATTCATCCATTAGTTACGTATGATTCTTCTAGACGTACAGGTCTTCCTGATAACAGTGATTCTTTTGCTGCTTTCGCAATTCGTTCTGCTTGAAACCCATCATTTCCGCTGCAAGTTACAGGTTGGTCTGTTAAGCACGCTGTCGCGAATTCTTTTACTTCTTCAACGTAAGCTTGCGTATAGCGCTCTAAGAAGAAGTATAATGGTTTTTCTTTTACCACATGTTCACTTGTTGATACCTGAACCGTTGTTGGAATGCAGTTATCAGCTGTCGCTACACCTTTATTTCCAAAAACTTCGAGGCGTTGATCATAGCCGTATACCGCTTGTCGGCTGTTATCAATGACACCAAGCGCTCCGTTTTCAAACTTTAGCGTTACAATCGCCGTGTCAATGTCTCCTGCTTCTCCGATTGCCGGATCCACTAGTACCGTTCCCTGAGCTGAAACCTCAACGACTTCGCTATCCATTATGTAGCGAGCCATATCAAAATCATGAATCATCATATCCATAAATAAGCCGCCAGATGCTCTCACATAATCGATGCTTGGAGGCTGTGGATCACGAGACGTTATCTTTAAGACGTGAGGCTGACCAATTTCGTTCGTTTGTACAAGTTCTCGTACCTTTTTAAAGTTTGGATCAAAGCGGCGATTAAACCCTACTTGAAGCTTCACTCCAGCTGCTTCTACCGCTTTTAACGCATCATGTGTTTCTTCAACAGAGAAGCTGACCGGCTTTTCACAAAAAATATGTTTTTTAGCTTGAGCAGCTTCTTTAATAATAGCTGCGTGCGTATTGGTTGGTGAACAAATAAACACTGCATCAATTTCACCATCATTTAAGAGGTCGCTATAGTTTGTTGTTAACACATCAATTTCGTTTGTTGTAGCCCAGTCATGCAGATGATCTACCACCACGTCTGAAACCGCTTTAATTTTAATTTGTGGAATTAACTTTAGATTGTCAACATGAAGCTTTCCAATTCTTCCTGCTCCTATTACCCCAACCGTTAAAACATTACTCATTGTTTTAAATCCTCCCATCCATACTGTTGATTCTAGTACGCATTGCTTAATTTGCAATTAAGTTAAGCGCTTTCTTAATTTCTATTATACACACATTCTATAAAACCTCAATATTTTTTTAATTTTTACATAATTTATTTTAAAGAAAAATTGAATTCTCTTTATCTAACCTTATTATATAGACATTTATTCTTCCTTCACCAACAATAAACAGGGTTTTAAAGAGTCTAAAAACCCCATAAATTTAATTGACTTTTCAGAAATGTAACCGTATACTTCT
Source organism: Priestia veravalensis (assembly GCF_001457055.1). Taxonomy (NCBI): domain Bacteria; kingdom Bacillati; phylum Bacillota; class Bacilli; order Caryophanales; family Bacillaceae; genus Priestia; species Priestia veravalensis. The sequence continues at coordinate 23,994 of NZ_KQ758636.1, forward strand.
ATTATGAATGAAGTTAAGCGCTTTCCTTTTAAAAACTTTGAAAGTGGTGGATGGGACAAATGAATATGCTTGGAACGAAGAACTCATGGATCGACAAGATTGGCATTCCTTCTAATCTATTTTGGGGGTACATAGGTATCGTTGTATTTATGATTGGGGATGGCCTTGAGCACGGTTGGCTATCACCTTACCTAGTAGAACGTGGTTTATCAATGGAACAAGCTGGTTTTTTATTCTCGCTTTACGGTATTACCGTTGCCATTAGCGCATGGTTTTCTGGTGTTCTTGTTCAAATGTGGGGGCCGAGAAAGACAATGGTTATTGGCGTTATTTCATTTATTATCGGTTCTATTGTTTTTATTGGCATAGCTATTCCAAGCTTGAATTATCCTTTAATTCTCTTATCTTATGGACTTCGCGGATTAGGCTATCCACTTTTTGCTTATTCATTTTTAGTTTGGGTTTCTTACAATACCCCTCAGCAATCATTAGCTAGAGCTGTTGGCTGGTTTTGGTTTGTCTTTGAGCTTGGTCTTAGCGTTATCGGCGCTTTATACTCCAGCGTAATGGTAAGCCGAATTGGGGAAATTGCGACGCTATGGACTGCTTTAGTGTTCGTAGCAATTGGTGCTATTTTATCTATCGTCATTAACAAGGATCGATTTAACGGCAAAATTGTAAGCGATAACAAATCTAAAGAGCTGCTAAAAGGTTTAACTATCATGGCTGAGAAGCCGAAAGTAGCCATCGGTGGCGTAGTAAAAATTATTAATTCCGCTGCAAAATTTGGCTTCGTAGTCTTTTTACCAACTTATATGGTTGGCTTTAACTTTACCATTACAGAATGGCTCCAAATATGGGGCACCTTATTTTTTGTGAACATTGTGTTTAACCTCATCTTTGGTGTTGTTGGCGATAAATTCGGCTGGGTTAACACCGTGACGTGGTTCGGCGGTGTTGGATGCGGACTAGCTACGTTGGCGCTTTACTATACGCCCCAGATTTTTGGCCATAATTACTGGGCACTGATGCTAGTTGCTTGCTTCTATGGAGCTACTTTAGCTGGGTACGTGCCGTTAACTGCTCTTGTCCCATCTCTTGCTCCTGATAATAAAGGAGCTGCAATGTCCGTTTTAAATCTTGGATCTGGTCTTGCAGCATTTGTTGGTCCAGCTATTGTCGCACTATTTATCGGTCCTGTCGGTGTCGGTGGCTTAATGTGGATCTTTGCTATCCTTTATTTTGTAGGCGCTTTCTTAACGAGATTTTTAGCGTTACCTGAGCAAACCACGAGTTATCAATCCACAGACCAACAGCAAAAACTGTCTGTTTAACTGAATAAAATATGCAGAGAACGCCTCACACGATGTGAGGCGTCTTATTGTTACTTTGTACTAGAGTAAGCTTTAACGTGAACCAGCTCACCCGTTTCAAATGATTCTTTACAAGCATATCCTAATAGTGAAGCCTGCACGCCATCTTTAGCAGTGATAGCTGGCTTGCTACCAGTTTGAATACAATGAATAAATTCTTCAACCTCTGACAAATATGCCTGTGCGAATCGTTCATTAAAATTAGATACGCACTCTTTCAGAGCACCCGCGTCGTTGAAAATGGTTACTGCATTCTTTTCAGGAACAGTACCAATTCGCAGACTTCCTTTTGTACCGATAATCTCTGTTTCAATATGATATCCGTGACGGCTATTTCTCCCTGCTGCAAAAAGACCCATCGTACCATTTGAAAACTTTACAAGAGCAGCTCCTGTTTCTGCATCATTTAACTCCGTGAATGCTGGGACTGAATAGGCTCCACCGATTGCCCACACTTGCTCCGCTTCAGCTCCAAGATACCATCTGGCAAGGTCAAAATCATGCACAGCCATATCTAAGAATATGCCCCCGCTATAGTTTTTTTGAGCAAACTTTAAAAATGATTCCAAACCTTCCGTAGGATCAAATCCGTAGCAACGAACCATCACAGGTTCACCTATTGCACCTTGTTCAATTTGCTTTTTGGCATATGCATATGAATCATCATACCTTCTCATGAACCCAAGCATAAATACTTTGTCTTGGTGGCGATTAATAATTGTCTCAATCTTTTCCACCTCTTCTAGGTAAAGGCCTAATGGCTTTTCACTAAATACGTGATATCCCGCTTCTAATGCTTGCTGAATTTGATCACAGTGGAAGTTAGAAGGTGAAGCAATAAAAATGGCATCAAGCTCACTGTTCTGTAGCATTTCTTCATAGGATGTATACGTATATGGAATGTTCCACTTATCACTTAGTTCGGCTAACTGTTCCTTATTTAAACCACAAATTGCTTTTAATTCACAGTTTGGAATGCGAAAAGCTAAATTCTCAGCATGCTGAATTCCAAGCCTGCCTAACCCTACAATTCCTACCTTTACTTTGTTCACAGAACCTCTCCCCTTTTACTCCAGTATGTTTTTAACAGACCCCCGCTCGACAAGCTCAGGAGTTAGCATAACCCTTTGTTTAATCGACTCACTTCCGTTAATTGTCTTTAAGAGCTGCGCAAACGTATATTCAGCCATTTGCGTAATCGGTTGCTCAATGGTTGTTAATCCCGGATCAGCCATTTCAGCATAGATCGTATTGTCAAATCCAATAACTGATAAATCACCAGGAATAGCTAACCCCTGTTTTCGAGCCTCATTCATAACTGCTACGGCAATTAAGTCCGTACAGGCAAAGACAGCAGTAGGTTTTTTAGGACCTGATAAGAGTTCACGCGCCGCTCTTTTGGCATCTTCAATAACTGAACGACAGCTAATTACATCACCGTCTTTTAAAAAAACCTGCTCTTCGTTTAATGCTTGTGTAAACCCATTTAGACGTGCTTTACTACTGCTACGATCTTGTTCCATAATAATAGCTATTTGACGGTGCCCTTTACTTGTTAAGTGGTCCCCCGCTAAATAGCCACCTCTTACATCATCTGTGGTAACCACATGAGTAGAGACTGATGGATGATCCACAGAAAACAGAACAAGCGGTAGTTCTCTGCTTACAATTTTATTTACTAGCTTAAAATTATTTAGCTCAGTGGCAACTACAATGCCATCTACCTGCTTTTTCAACAAGAGCTCTACATATTCATTTTCACGTTCTGGCTGATTATCAGTACTGCAAAGAAACAGCGTATACCCTGCAGATCGCGCGCTATTTTCAAAAGCACGCGCTACCTCTGCAAAAAATGGGTTTGAAATATCGGGTACCAGCACGCCGATTGTATACGTTTTCTTTCCAGTTAAAGCTGCCGCTACGCTACTTGGCTGATAATCGAGCTCTTCCATCACCTTGTGAACTTTTTTTCGCGTTTTTTCACCGATACGACCTGTTTCGTTAATAACTTTTGATACAGTGGCGATAGAAACTCCAGCTTTTTTTGCTACATCATAAATTGTTGTTTTCATTCTAGCTCTTCTCCTCTTAATCTTCTCTTTTAATTATCTTATCACGAATGAGTTGTTCATATCCTTTACAAGGCGCTTTCTATATGGATTCTTAACACGCCTGATTAAGAGTTTCTATCGCACATCAAGAGCTTAATACTGCTATTATTTTGAAATACTTTGTAAGAACTCTAGCTTTTCCTGAGCATTTTCTTTTGTGATAATATCGATCCCACTATCAATACGTTTTTCAATTTTTTCACCCTTAATTGTTTTCAGCGCATTTTCTACACCTTGATATCCCATATCATATGGACTTTGTGCAATCGTACCGGCCATTTTACCAGCAATGATTGATTCAACAGCTTCAACGGTTCCATCTGTACCAATTACAGGAATATCCCCTTTACCTTCAAGAGCACGTAAAGCCCCGAGTGCCATATCATCATTTGCAGAAAATACACCTTTTACATCTTTGTTTTTTTGCATAATGTTTTCCATAACAGACATCGCTTTTGTTTTATCACTATCAGCTGGCTGTTCAGCAACAATCTTCATGCCTGCCTTTTCAAGTTCTTCTTTCGCTCCTTTAATACGAGCATCCATTGCTGAGTTCCCAAGTGCTCCCGCAATTAAAGCAACGCTATCTCCTTTTTCTAGCATAGATGCAAGAAGTTTTCCTCCTTCTTGACCAGCCGTATAGTTATCTGTTCCAATAAACGCTGTTTTTTCATCAAAATCAGCATCTGTATCAATTAATAGTACCGGTAAATCACCTTGAGTTGCTTGCTTTAAGACAGGTACAACCGTTGAAGGCTGAGATGGTGACACTACAATTGCTCCCGGCATCTGATTGATGGAATCTTCAATCATATTTACCTGTTCAATAACTTGAGATTCAGATGCTGGCCCAACAATATTTACATCCACGCCTAGATCTTTTCCCGCTTCTTTCGCTCCCGCTTCAACGTACTTCCAATATGGACTACTCAGCGTTTTTAAAACGACCGTTACGCTTTCTTCTCCTCCTCCAGACGCTTTATCACTGCTGCACCCTGCTGCAACTAGTAACCCGGCTGCCATTGTTAACATCCCTAACTTTTTTAACCCTTTTTTCATCATCATTTCCCCCTTTAGAATAGATAACCAAAAATGTAAACGCTTAATTTTTTATGAACCCTTTTTGCTTTTTCTCTGTCTAAGTACGTCCACATATACGGCTGCGATAATGACGACTCCAATAACTGCCATTTGAAAATCAGCTGAAACATTGAGTAAGTTCAGGCCATTTCTTAACACAGCAATGATCATGGCTCCAATTAGCGTTCCCCATACAGTACCTACGCCTCCAAAGAAGCTTGCACCTCCGATAATAACGGCTGCAATTGCATCTAACTCGTAAGATAAACCAGCGAGCGGGAACGCAGAATTGACGCGTCCAACCATAACAAGTCCAGCCAGCGCTGCCATAAAGCCGCTGATTGTATAAACAATAATGAGAACGCGATCTACATTAATCCCTGATAAGTGGGCTGCTTCTTTATTGCCCCCAATTGCATAAATGTATCGGCCTGTTTGTGTTCTTGTTAAAAAGATGTGAAAAATAATGTACATCACAATGACAAGTAAAAAGCTGATTGGAATTGGGCCAATAAATTCTCCACCTAAAAATTGAATCATAAAAGGAAAGCCTGCAATAGGTGCTGCAGCGGTAATGATTAACGCAATACCACGAGCAATGTTCATGGTGCCAAGCGTTGAGATAAATGGATGAGGCAAGCGAAGTTTTGTAAGTAAAATTCCGTTTAACCATCCAAAGAATATACCAACTAATAAGCAAACAAGAATACCTAGAATTGGATTGAATCCCATCGTAACAGAGACAATACCCATGACCATAATTGAAACAGCTAATATTGACCCAACAGATAAATCAATACCTGCTGTTAAAATAGGTAAAAGCATTCCCAGTGCTAATAAAGCATTGATAGAAGACTGACGAGCGATATTCATAATATTATTTACAGTAAGGAATTTGTCAGATAGCAGTGTAAGAATACCGCTTAATATAATAAGACCGATTAAGGCACCAAACTTACCTAAAAAATGCTTAAATGACTTCTTTTCGCTGGGCGCTGGCTTTTTTTGAATAATAACTTCACTCATTACGTTCAGCCTCCTGTCGCTGCTTTCATAATTATTTCTTGATTTGCTTCTTGAATTTCTAAATCAGCCGTAAATTTACCTTCATTCATTACGAGTACGCGATCACACATACCAAGAATTTCTGGTAAATCAGATGAAATCATAAGAACAATCGCACCATTCTCTACAAGCTGATTCATTAAACGATATACCTCGACTTTGGCACCTACATCAATTCCTCGAGTCGGCTCATCAAAAATGAACACCTTTGCTTGTGTACAAAGCCATTTGGCAATAACTACTTTTTGCTGATTACCACCGCTTAGCTTACGAGCATGAAGCTCAATATTATCAGGACGTACCCGCAGTTCTTTAATATAGTTGTCTGCTGTTTTCTTAATGGTGTTTAAATTGATAAGATTATTTTTTTGTTTAAACATTTTTGTATTAGCTAAGGAGATGTTAAAATCTAGAGGTTGATCCAACAGGAGGCCCTCATTCTTTCGATCTTCAGTAATGAATGCAATACCTGCATTGATGGCGTCTTTAGGTGATTTAATATGAACTTCTTTCTTATCGATATATACGCTTCCGCTTTCTTTTTGGTCAGCTCCAAAAATCGCTCTAGCTAACTCTGTTCTTCCTGCTCCAACCAATCCGGAAATACCGACAATCTCGCCGTATCTCAGGGTAAAGTTCAGCTTTTCTTTAAAGCCTTTGACATGGAAATCTTTGATGCGAAACCCTTCATCTCCAAGTACAAACGACTGCTTTGGATATTTTTCATCTAACGTTCTTCCAACCATAAGCTCAATCCACTTGTCCGTTGTTGTTGTGCGAACTGGTAGCGTATCGATTTGAAAGCCATCTCGTAAAATGGTTATTCGATCACCCATCCGCTTAATCTCATCCAACCGATGAGAGATAAAAACAATTGCAATACCTTTTTTCGTAAGGCCTTCTACTGTTGAATATAGCTGTTCAACTTCTGTAGAACTTAGGCTGGCAGTTGGCTCATCCATAATGATTAACTTCGCATCTAAGGTAAGCGCTTTAGCAATTTCCACTAATTGTTGCTGACCAATCCCTAATTCACTGAGCTGCTTATCAGCAAGATCTGGGCTTTGTCCTAACATGGTCAAGTAGCGCTTTGCTTCTTCTCTCATTTGTTTATGGTTTAAAAAAGAAGCCTTTCCACGTTGCTTTAATTCCCTTCCAAGGAAGATGTTTTCATAGACTTTCAGCTGTGGAATAACGTTGAGTTCTTGATAAATTGTTGCGATGCCAAGCTTCATAGAATCCACAGGATTATTAATCTGCACATGCTTTCCTTCCCAGTAAATCTCACCTTCATCCTTTTCATAAGCCCCTGTTAAAATTTTAATGAGAGTTGATTTTCCAGCTCCATTTTCTCCTAACAGAACATGTACTTCTCCAGCTTTAACATTTAAATCAATGCCCTTTAAAACATGGTTGTTGGAAAAACTCTTTTTAATCCCTTTCATTATAAGCAACGCTTGATTGTCACCTATCATGTAAAGACCCCTTTCATCTCCTAAGTAAAGAAAGCGCTTTCCTAATTGATTTGAATTATAAATAGTTTTGTAGAGATTGGCAACAACTTTTTTCAGAAAATTTTATCTTTTTATAATTATAGGCATGCTCTCTCCTAATCAAATCTATATTCTAAGATATTAATTATTTTTTCACATACTATCCAAGGAGTTATGTATTAAAACATTCCTCATGCTTATCTATCGAAAACAAAAAGGCTATTCATTGTATAAAATAATAGTTTGTGAAAGAAAAGATATAAAAAAGCCACATGAAATTTTTTCATGTGGCTTTTCCAGATTGACGAGAACCTTACAGGTTTCTCGTCAATCTGCTCTTTTTTATATTGAGGTATTCTCTTAATTACATCGACAATTGTTTTTGCAATGGTCATAACCGTAAATAGTCTCGTGTCATTCTCCACTTCCATTTCTTTTTGGCTGCTTCCTGCTTTTACTGTCCAAGCTGTTGTTGCAGATTCTTTCTTTTCCACTTCCGTTCGCTTGAAAAAACTGCCCATCTCCCTCGCCTCACTTTTGTAAGTCCTCTTTCTATTTATTATAGCAAGGTTTTGTCCCTTCAACAGCTACCAAGCCACTTAATAAAGCTCATATTCCTCAACGAATACCCCCAAAGCTCAACGATTCCCTAAGCTGGTGGTTCTTTAAAAATGTATCGATTGCTGCAGGACGATCTAGTAAATAGCCTTGTACTACCTTAATATCTAGCGCAAGTGCAATAGCCAAATCCTTTTCACACTCAATTCCTTCTAAAATGAGCGTGGTGTTTCCTTTATTATATTGTGATAAGCATTTCACCATTTCTTGCTTTTCTTTTGAATCAGCTAAACCCCTTGAAAAATAGCGATCTAGCTTAATAATGTCTGGCCGATGCTCCACAACGTGCTGAAGACTCCCCATCCCTGTTCCTACATCGTCTATAGCGATTTGAAACCCACATTGACGCAAATAGTTCAGCCCTTCTTTAAACAGTGGAGATGACCAGACACTGTGCTCAAATGGACTTTCATTTAGTTCGAATACCACGCGCTTGAAGATGCTTGGATACATAACTAATAAGTGCTGAATAAAAAAGTGAAACTGTTTATCTATTAAAGTAGATGGAAAAATATTCACAAACAGCTTTTCACCTTGTAAAATTTCAAATGGAAAACAATCAATGGCTCCTTCAATCGCCATCATGTCAAGCTGAGTCAGCTTTTTTTCTTCGTGCGCCTGTAAAAATACATCCATAATGGGTGCATGAGAATAATGTAATCTTAACAGTGCTTCAAACCCTACTTTACTCCATCTATTCACACTATAAATTGGTTGATAAACAAACGTAAATTGTTCTTTGTCAAATTGTTTTGAAAAATAATCTTCCATATTGCCCCCTCAGTTCTCTGCATAATTATTGCGTTTCGTACATTTTCTATCCTATATGTTAGTTAACTGTTTAATTAGCTATTATCTTATAAATCGGCAAAGCACTTGATTATTTTAACACAAAAAAACACCCATTTTTTGGTAATGAGCGTTTTTTTTATCATTTTTATATTTTACTCTTTCAAGGAGACTCTTTCTTTACTTCCCATCCATGCTTGCACCCATTTCACTAATTGCTGATCTTGATTTCTTCCTGCAATAACGGATAAACCAACAGGGAGTTGATTAACATAACCAGCTGGAATCGTAAGCTGTGGTAACCCGGCTAAACCAGCTAAGCACGTCATCTGCAGCGTATACAACCTTCGATTTTGAAGTTCTGGACCAACGGCATTCTTCAGAGGAGCTACTCCAGGAGCTGTTGGTAGCACTAAGATTGTTTGACCATCTAAAAGATGAGTAAGCTCTTTAGTAATCGTGTCACGAATTTGTTTAGCATCTGACATATCTTCTTCTTTTAATGTGCTGGCCCATTCAAAACGTTCGGCTACATCAGGACCAAATGTCGGGTTATATCGTTTAATCCATTCTCCGTGAGCACGCCAAATTTCAATTCCCTGCAGCGTGCGAAATGCTTCCATACATTCACTTAGCTTGTAAGAAAGCTGTAAATTCTTGTAGCTAACAGCGTGATCTTCTAATAGAATTTCTACTTTCTTACAAGCTTCCTCATCCGTTAGTTCAAACAAATTGTTTACTCCAACGACGTTCTCAAAAGAAGGTGCTGTAGCTTGAAACGCAAACAACACGGATGCAACATCAACCATCGTGTTTATATCTTTTGCCATAAACCCTACCGTATCAAAACTGGGTGCTAACGGTATTAATCCTTTAACCGATAAGCTACCGTGCGTCGGTCTAAATCCATAAACCCCGCAATAGCTAGCTGGAATTCGTATCGATCCCCCTGTGTCCGTTCCAATTGCAAAATCGACGAGCCCAGCAGCTACTGCCACCGCTGAGCCGCTTGATGAACCTCCTGGAATTCGGTTGTGATTAATTGGATGAAGTGGCGTTCCATAATGAAAGTTTTCACCATTTAATCCATACATTAGCTCATCTGTATGCGTTACGCCCGTCAGCTTAGCACCTGAAGCTAACAAACTTTTAACAGCTTCAGCATGATCACTCGCTTGTTCATGGGTATGTAGCCAGTAAGGGTTTCCCGCACTAGCCGTATGTCCTTTTACATCAAATACATCTTTTAAAGCAAATGTTTTTCCACTTAACACTCCGTGATTCGTTGGCTCTGCGATTATTTCTTTATTAAGAAATGCATTCCATTTATCGTTCATCCTCACCGCTCCCTTTTCACTTATGTCTCTTTTAAGCGTAATAACTAGAAGGATGATTGGTCAACGAATGTGTAATAACTTCTGACAAATGTTAAAACACTGTAAGGATAACGATTAAAAATTGCTCTTTCTGTTTTAAACAAGGTAAAGTAATAGTAGCTTTTGATTTTATACGCAAAGGAATAGAATACTATGTCACAACACACCATTTTGTATGCGTTTATCGTTCTTGCCGTTATTTTAACAAGAGGCATTCCGTTAGCAGGCCGGCAAATGCACGGCCTTAACCAAGGTCTCACACACATAGGGCGCTATTTTTCTAATTTAAATACGCTTTTGCACGAGGATGGTCATGCCCTTATGGGGCTGATTTTCGGAAAAGGTGTAAAGCGAATCGAGCTATACACAAACACAGAAGGAGTAGCCATTACGTCGACCTATGCTGGTGCTCGCGGCTGGCTTCCTCGCGTTATTATTGCACTAGCCGGTTATCCTTTTAGTTCGGCCATGACGTATTTATTCTTTTATCTGCTTATACAACATCGCTACGACTTACTGTTTTATGGATTAGGGGGCATTTTATTATTCAATCTTCTTTTCTTAGTAAGAAATCGCTACGGAGTACTTTGGCTTGCGTCCATCCTTGTTATTTTAGGAGGGATTTACTACCTAAATTCCCCCGCTCTCGTTATGTATAGTATGATGTTTGTTGGAGCCATTTTGTTGGTTGAGTCTGTTTTATCAGCAGCTGTTATTTTTGTATTAAGCGTCAAGCAACCTTATCATGCCGGTGATGCAACCAGCTTAAAAGAGCTTACGATGATTTCAAGTCGCATTTGGGGACTTTTGTTTTTCGCTCAAGCTTTATACATCGCTTATTTAAGTATTACACTACTACACTAGAAAGGCTGGGGCATAAGTAATTCGGCTCATGATAAACCTGAACAATTGAGAGTTCCTCACTTTTAATGGTTCAGGTTTTTTGCTGATTGCGAAAACGATTTCATAAACAGAGTAGAATGGAGCGTAGGACACTCGACTCCTGCGGGAAAGAGAGGGAAAACTGAGATCCCACAGCGAGGAAGCTCAGGTTCCTCTCCGCGGAAAGAGAGTGGCCGTAGCGCAATGAAACGTGTTCTGACAACGTAAAGAAGTGAAAAAAGGGATTGTTCGTCGTTTTGAAAATTTGTTTTGTTATGTCGCACCCTCTTTTAACATTGATAAAAAGAAAAAAAAGCACCTTCCTCTTTTCTTTTTAGACTTTCTGTCAACTTCCCCTGTCGAACGCTTATCAAAAACCGATGTTAAAAATCTAGTTATTTTGACATACCCTCAAGAGAAAGGTGTCGAAAATAGGGGGTTCATACAGAGAATTAGAGATAGATACTTCCTCCTATTTTGTATATATCTGGTATAATAATAGTTATTAAAAACTATTATAGTTTAGAGTTTTTTATGAAGGGACGTGATTACTTACACAAATACCTTAGTCCACTCTACTCCTAGAAATGGAGTGAACGTGATTTGTAAACATTCTCACCCTATACTCCTCACTTTATACACTTACGTTCATTCTCGCACTATTTTTACGCAACATATCACCTAGATATCGAAAAAAGCAAGCGCTATCTTTTTTTGAATTACTTTTAATTCAAAACGTGTAAACGGCCAAAAAATAAAAGGGGGATGGTCCGTTGGCAAAGCAAAGCACAAAGGTAAGTGTCTTATTTTTAGCGGTAATTTTAGTAGTGGGAACTCTCTTCTTCAGCGTAAATAAAACAGAAGCTGCAGGCGGTACAACTCATTTCATCGTCATCAACAAAGCAAACAATCAATTAGCTTATTACAAGAACAACAAGCTCGTTCGTACGTTTTCAGTTGCAACTGGACGAACGAATTCACTTACACCAGAAGGTAAGTTCCGCATTGTTAATAAGATTGTAAATCGTCCTTATTATACGGGCAAAATACCGGGAGGAGATCCACGAAATCCATTAGGAAATCGCTGGTTGGGAATTAACGCTCGTGGTACAAATGGTACAACGTATGCTATTCACGGTAACAACAATCCTAGTTCCATCGGAAAGTACATAAGCAGCGGATGCGTTCGTATGTACGATAACGAAGTGGAATGGTTATTCAGTCAAGTAACAGTGGGAACTCCAGTCGTCATTACGAATTCATCAAAATCATTTGACGCAATTGCGGCAGCTAATGGATACAAAGTATCTGGCAGCAGTCAGCCTTCCCAGCCGGCTGTTAGCGGTCTTAAAAAAGGAAGCCGTGGCAATGAAGTGCGCACGCTTCAGCAAAAGCTCACTTCTCTTGGTTATGATACAAAAGGCGTGGATGGAATCTTTGGAAACAATACAGACACGGCTTTAAGAAGATTCCAAAAAGATCGCGGCTTATCTGTTAACGGCGTGGTTGACTCAGCTACCCAAAAAGCGCTAAACGGAGCAAAACCAGGCGTCAAACCACCAGCAACAAGCACTGGTTTAAAGAAAGGAAGCCGTGGTAACGAAGTGCGTGCTCTTCAACAAAAGCTTACCTCTCTTGGCTTTAGCACAAAAGGAATTGACGGCGTATTTGGAAATAATACGGATGCTGCTTTGCGTCAGTTTCAAAAAGCTCGCGGACTATCTGTCACTGGAGTCGTTGATGCTGCTACGCAAAAAGCGTTAAACGGAACAACAGCTAGCTAGCAAGCCTTCTTCACCCAGCAAAGGCCCTAGTTTAACGTCAGGGCCAATTTTGAAGCTTGGTAGCAAAGGAGATGCAGTTAAAGCACTTCAACAAAAGCTTACTTCTCTTGGCTTTAACACTCAAGGTGTGGATGGTATGTTTGGTTCTAATACCAGCGCTGCTGTTCGAAAGTTTCAAAGCGCAAACGGCTTAGCTGCTGATGGAATTGTTGGTCCAAACACATATAAACCTCTTTCTTCTAAATAATACGATTAATCAAAGCAGAGTCTTTAAAGGCTCTGCTTTTTCGTGTTCTCTATGTATAAACCTTTACTGTAACTAGCATAATACAAGTGAATATGGAAGTTTACAAGTGCTACTCATTCCACATAACGAAGGTGTTGTTTATCGCCTGCAAAGTCTTGACATACTCTTTTTTCAATTGTGACAAAAGACACCTAGATTCACGAAACAAGTCGAAACTGTTTATGGTTAAGTCTTTTTTTCTAAAGCTTTATTTTCACAATTTCTTCAAATGTCTGCACCGAACGCTGGCGAACTTTCAAAAAGGAGAAGAACAATGGAGAATTTACGAAAAAGCTTAGGTTTTAACACGATGCTTGTCATTATCTCTCTGAGCATCCCGCTTATTTTAACGCAAATTTATGTGTCTCCCTTAACCGGTTGGACACTGCTTATCTTTAGTCCATTTGGAACGATTATTGGTGCGGTTAATCTATTCAAGCACCATATCTATACAAGCCAATAACAACCTCCTTGAAAAAGAAGGTTGTTATTTTTATACTAGCAAACGCTTATGAATCCAAATGGCTGCTTGAACCCCTTCTCCCATAGCTACTGCTGCTTGTTCTGAATGAGCAACTAAATCTCCAGCCGCCCACACGTTTTCTACGTTCGTTTCTTTCGTTCGATGATTCGTTAATACATGGTTATTCTCTGTCGTATAAACACCTAGCTGTTCTGCTAAATGACTTTGCACTTTGTTGCCACCTAATGCTAAAAAACAATGATTGGCATAAACCACTTCTCCGCTTTGTAATTCTATGCCTTTAAACTGACTTTTTTCTTCAACGAACACTTTTTCAATTTGTTCGTTTTTATACGTTAACTCTAGCTCCTGAAGTTTTCGCTTTGTCTTAGTAGGCAAGACCTTCATTTCTTCATCAACATAAACAACATCCTTTGTCCAATGAATTAATGTACAGGCAAGGTTGGCTCCCGCTTCTCCTCTACCAATTACAATTACTCGACTGTCTTTTACTTCATAGCCATCGCAGTCTGGACAAATATAAACGCTAATGCCAAGACAACCAATCAACTCTGGAAAGCTTGGCAAGTGATCTTTAATACCCGTGGCTAACAAAACTGTTTTACATTGATAGCATTCACCAGATTTTGTGTTTAAAATGATACCTTGGTCTTGCTTAGCTGCTGATATCACGTAGTCTGCTACAAACTGCACGTCATAACGCATAGCTTGCTTCTTCCCACTCAACCTTAATTCTTCTCCACTTACACCTTCTGGCCATCCTAATAAATTATGATATCTGTTACATAAATTTGAACGACCGTCATTGGAATCAATCACTAAGGTTTGATGACAGTACCTGCCAAGCTGAATCGCTGCTTGGAGACCAGCAATTCCGCCTCCAATAATAATGCAATCATAATAGTTCTCCAATGCTATTCGCCCACCTTAAAATTTTTTACCAGTAGTAATATGCACTTTTACGACTGAAATTATGAACCCACGAAAAAAAAGCAGCGTCGATTCGCTGCTTTTAATGAATAAAAATCCCCCCATGACTTTCTACCGCGTGCTTTACCACATAATATAAGCCTCGCTCGAACTCTTTGTTCATTTTTGTTTGAAGAAACCTTTTTACATAGTAACCCCATTCTTCACCTTTTGTACGTTGAACCGCTATCCACTCCTTCATGTCTTTACTCGTTACCTCATCTGAGACGTACGCTTGAACCGCTGAGAAAAGAGAAGTCGCTACAGCTTGGAACGTCCGCTGACGATCGGTGGCTGAATGATAAGAAGTCGACCATCCTGAAGGCTGGGTGACAAATCCGTAATAAAGCGCGGTCGCTAGTTGGCTGGTCAGCTCCTCATGAAATGTCTTATCGCTATCGTCAGGAAGACTTGAATGCAAATGGTTAATGGCCTGCGTTATGATTGGAGGAGCTAATATACTAAGATAAATAGGATTAAGCTCTGCACCAACTTGTGTTTGTGCGGTCCGAGCTTGATTTACATAAACCATTTCGGACAACTTATGATCATCTTCATCGCTTCGATTTAGATTGGAAACCAAATCTACATCGGCAGCCGTGAGGTAATAAGAAAGTTGAGTAGCAACTACTTGTTCTTCTCGCTGAATACATCCTTGGATTGCTGCAGATAAACGGTGCTTTTTCGCTCGTTCTTCGGCGTACCTTTCACCTTGTAAACGCTCAGCATGGGTAAAGAGCAGCTGTAGCTTATTTCCGTACCCATATGCAATTAGATGTTTTAACGTATCAATCTTTATTTCGCGTGAGGCATCGTGAGTATATATAATATGATCCGCTTCTTTCACTTGATCATAAAGACTGGTTCCTCTTCTACTATCTTGGATGACAATAAGCTGTTCTTTTACTGAAGGAATAGTGGCATGGATAGACGTAATAAGAGGATAGCAGCTCGCTCCATCTGCTTTTTCCGCTTCCGTCGTTAAGCGATGTAAGGCCGTAAAGTAATGAGCCCGACTTTCCGTTGAAATGAATGCAAACTGAGGCCAGTCATCAATTCCATATGACCAAGTAAAATCACACTTTTCTTTAAATGATCTTTCAATACATGTTAAAAGCGTTTCAATTAGCTGCCGGCACTCTGCTTTTTGTAAAAACAGCTGTTCAAAATCCTCTGTTACTTCCTTGCTTTCTTCTAAAACCGCACTTGCGATACTTTTAATGGATTCAACATACTGAAAAACTCGCTTTGTGCTTTTGGCAGTGGAAGCTTGTTCTGTAAAATAGCGAGGACCATACGGAACCTCTCCAAATAAAGCTTCAAAGTGTAGCTCGGGGTTTCCGTGCACAAGTGCAAATGCAAGGTCGTAGTCCGTGCCTCCATTTGCATAAACCAAAGCACTTTCAATTAAAGATTTTTCAAGGTTTTCATATACTTCTTGGCGTGATCGGAACGACACCCTTGCTTCATAGGCAGCACTATGCGTCATCTCATACACCGCATCGTAACTTGCTTTTCGGAAACGAATGGGAAACTTTTCGCGCGCAGGGTGAATACCAAAAACAGCACGAACGATGGATGTTTTCCCACTTTGCGCTTCTCCGATTAGTGAAATCTGATAAGCATCCGGACTTTTGTTCACTGTTGGAGTATCTGGCTCGTCCACTTCATCATAAAATGCGTTCACCACGCGCTGGTCGTAGCGTGCTTTCGCTCGTCCTTTTACAGTGCTTGTCCAATACTCTTCTATACGTAACAGTTCATTCAGCTCTTCAACAAGCACATCTACTTCTTCTTGTTCATCACATAGATAACGCTTGACAATCGGATATTTCTGTCCGTTTTTATCTGTCTGAAACGGATGTTGAAATAGTACACACCATCCTTTTCGACTAACGGATGGGAATGCTTTTGCTCGAAAAAACTTCATTCTATCTCCCCACTTTCTATCGAAAGACCTTATAGTTGAAATGTATGGGACGATAGAAGTATGTATGTCTGTAATTTTCCGAATAAAGGAAGGATTTTTCTAACAAAGAGCGAACCTTTGTTAAAGAGGTGATGAGAGCATGTTAACAAAAATTATAAAAGGCAGCATACCGATGGATAAAAAGGGGTCATTTTCCTATGCTCAACAGCATTGGGCAGCGCTTGCCCATGTCGATGGTTTTATTGGACAGCTAGGGGGATGGAATGTTGAAGATGAAACAGATACGTGCATTATTGCATTATGGAAAGATGAAGACTCTTACCAAGAGTTTATGAAATATACGCACGACTCTATTTTCTACAGCAGCAACCAAGATCAAACCTATACGGCGCTTGATGTATCCATTTCAAACCCTTCACAGTTTATCGGCGGTCGCTACAATTATTATCGAAGCAGCGCGATGGAAACACGCTATTTAATGAAGACGGAAATTGAAGTGGACTTTTATGATCAAAAAGATGTAGAAATGTTAGTGCAAAGCTTAGTAAATCCTTCATACAGGTGCTTATCTCATATCGTTGCTCCGCTAAAACATAATGACATAACTATTTTTACGCTTTACAGCGCAGCGTGTCCTACGAAAACAGTTGATACGCTTGTCCATCCTAACGTTTTGCAAGCTCGCCAGTACATATACAAATTAGAACAGAATTGGAACGTTCTATCTCGTTAAAAACTAAAAGCTATGGCATCTGCCATAGCTTTTTATGGTGTTATCATATGGACTTGCTGATTACGGATTGTAATGACTCGACTTGTCATATGATTAAACAAACCATTTTCAACTACTCCTGGTATCATATTAAGGGCTACTTCTAGCTCATGAGGTCGTTTGATCTCTTGAAAGTGACAGTCAATTATATAGTTTCCATTATCCGTAATAAAAGGCGTATGGTCTTCTAACAATCGAAGACGTGGCACACACCCAAGGTCTCTCATATGTTTAGCCGTCATTTCCCAACCAAAACGAACTACTTCTACCGGTAAAGGAAACGCACCAAGCGTTTGAACTAGTTTTGTTGAGTCTGCCACGACAATAAATTGTTCAGATGCTTTGGCGATCATCTTTTCACGTAGAAGCGCCCCACCTCCACCTTTTATGAGTGCAAATTGATTGTCCACTTCGTCTGCTCCGTCAATGGCAAGGTCAAGCTTGTTAACGTCTTCCAGCGTCACGAGAGGAATACCGATTTGACGGGCAAGCTTCTCTGTTTCTTTTGAAGTGGGTACTCCTTGTATACGAAGGCCGTTTTTCACTCGTTCACCAAGCTTTAAAATTGTGTAATAAACAGTTGAGCCTGTTCCTAGACCAACAATCATATCGTCTTTTACAAACTCAGTAGCTTTTTCACCGACGGCTTGTTTTTCAACCATAAACGTACCTCTCCTTTATAATATTCCTGAAAATAAGCGCGCGAAGGATTCTTTTGATCGCTCAATAAGGCCTCGCTTATAGAAAGCAACGGGCTTAATGAGTTCGCTGTCTTCCATATCTTCTTCAAAATGTTTGATTAAATCTTGAATAGCTTTTGAATTCATTAAAAAAGCATTTACTTCAAAGTTTAAGTGAAAGCTTCTCATGTCCATATTAGCTGTTCCCACAGAAGCAAAATCATCATCAATAATGACAATTTTTTGATGCATAAAGCCTTTTTGATAAGAGTAAATCTCAATTCCAGAGCGAATGAGTTCTCCAAAGTAAGACCTTGTTGCGTACTGAGTCAGAAAACCATCATTGATTTCTGGCACCATAATTCGAACGTCAATCCCCTTTTTAGCAGCAACTCGAAGCGCTGTTCGAATCGTTTCATTTGGAACTAAGTAAGGAGTTGAAATCCAAATCGATTTTGTGGCACATGCAATCATAGCGTAATAGTATTCGCTCATATTTTCATGGGTATCAGGCCCAGTCGCAATAATTTGTGTAAAACCATCTCCTGAAGTGGAAACCGTCTTTGTGTAGCGCTCTTCAATAATTAAATTTTCTCCGGAAACGTACTCCCAGTCAAATAAAAAAACTGCATGGAGAGTTTGTACGGATTCTCCTACTAGTTTTAAATGTGTATCGCGCCAAAAACCAATTTCTTTGTTTTCTCCCAAGTATTCCATACCGATGTTTAAACCACCGACAAAGCCAACTTCACCGTCAATGACAATGATTTTACGATGATTGCGGAAGTTAAACTTTTGATTAAAAAAGCCGCTTTTAATCGGTGAAAAGGCATAAACTTTAACCCCACTGTCTCTTAGCTCTTTAACATCCGAGCCTGATAGTGAGATGCTTCCAACGGTGTCAAAGGTAAAGCGAACTTCGACACCTTCTTTTGCCTTTTCAATCAGCAAGCTCATGATTTCTTTTCCAAGCTTATCAGAGTGAATCATATAATATTCCATATGTATAAAGTGTTTTGCATTCTTTAAACTTGCCGTTATTTCTGAGAAAGTTTCCTGTCCATTTTTTAGAACTCGTGCTTTTGTGCCGTTGTTTACTTTTGTAAACGAAACTCGCTCCGAATACTCAGCAAATGAACGTTGATGAGGGCTTAGGGAAGACAAGTCTATCTTTGCTTCTTTTTCCTTTTCCGTCATGCGCTTGAGCGTTTCACGGTTGTTCATTCTCTTTGATTTAAATAAGTAGCCTTTAAGGTACAGCTGACCTGAGTATAGATAAAAGATGTAGCCCACAACAGGGAAGAAAAAGAGAACATACATCCAAAGTAGCGTACTATGAGGCGTCCGATTTTCGAGCATTAAGGAATAGATGCTGATGAAGATGAGCACTGCATATAAAGTAACTAGCGCGATTTTCCATTCTTTCGATAAATCTGTAAAGAAAAAAAGATAGGAAGATACGAGCATAATAAATAAAAAGATAAAGTCGACTCTTCTTTTTTTCATTGTGTATTCTCCAAACTATTGATTAGTTACTTTTGTATTCCCTTTTATGCATATGTTTAACCCTTGTAGAATCAGCATTTCCATCTGAGCATAAAAATACTCTTAACAAGAACCGTTCTTTCTTAATTAGCAATTAAAAAAATACTCTCTGCTTGGCATGGTTGCCACTGAGGACTGTTTAATGAGACTTCCTATACTCAACTCGTCAGGAATCTTCTTTTTTACTAGAAAGCTAAGTTGAAACATATGTTAAAATGAGAATTATGCAATTGGAGAAAGTTGGTGAATATAGAATGGATCGATATGATCGTGCCTTTGGAGTATATGGCATTTGTATACAAGATGGAGAGATTCTCGTCATTCGCAAAAATCGCGGACCTTATATTCATCGTTTTGATTTACCCGGTGGTCAGCTTGAGCATGGCGAGACGCTAGTAGATGCGATGCAGCGAGAGTTTTTGGAGGAAACAGGTTTTGAAGTGAACATTACGAAACAAGCAGGTACAGCTGATTTTCAATATCCTTGCCTCTGGAAAGAGTTTACTCATGTTCACCACATTGCGGTCTTTTATTATGTAGTGATTAAAGGCGGAGAGCTAATACATATGCCGAGTCAGTTCGAAGGACAAGATGCAGCTGAAGCACTGTGGATTCCCATGGAAAAGTTGGATAAAAACAACGCTTCTCCTCTCGCCTTAAAAGCCATTGAAGCTCATTCTCTTTCAGCTTGGCCACATCAGCCAGAAGTCTATGATAGCTGGAAGCTAAAGAAAACGTTTGAAGAGTAATTAGATAAGGGTATGATAGTGATATTGTTTGACTTATTTATTTGGAGGTAATGAAGTGTCAAAAGCAAAGAAGTTTCAATTTTGGACGATTCAGCTTGTGCTAATCGCATTGTTCATTTACATTTGTACGAAAATTTCATTTGTATTTGAACCAATCGTTGTCTTTTTCACAACGCTCTTTTTCCCTATTTTAGTATCTGGATTTTTATATTTCTTATTTAGTCCTATTGTCTTTTTCCTTGAAAAAAGGAAAGTACCAAAAACGATTGGGATTCTCGTATTGTACGCCGTTTTTATTGGCGTGATTTCGCTCGCGGTTGGAACATTAGGCCCAGCTCTTTCAAAAGAAGCTAATCAGTTTGCCGATAAAGTCCCAACTTACGTAGAAAAGAGCCAGGAAGCGATTAATAATTTATCAGAAACAAAAGGATTCCAGTGGATTGTTGAGCAAGAATATGTATCAATTGAAAAGATTGAGGATTCCCTTGCAAACTTTTCATCTACGCTTACCACTGGTGTCACGAGCAGCTTATCAACTATTTTTAGCGTTTTGACTAACATCACGCTTACAGTTGTGACCGTGCCGTTTATTTTGTTTTATATGTTAAAGGACGGACATAGCTTACCTAAGTACATCGTTAAGCTTTTCCCACCATCTTATCGTGATGAAGGTCTAAAGATTTTAGAAGAAACGAAAGAAACGGTGGCTACTTATATTCAAGGTCAAATGCTTGTTGCACTGTTCGTTGGTGTGTGTGCATCCATTGGTTACTTAATTATTGGATTGCCGTTCGCACTCGTACTGGGCTTAATTGGTGCCGTAACAAATATCATTCCATACTTAGGTCCATTTTTCGGAGCTGCTCCGGCTGTTGTTATCGGAATCTTAGACTCTCCTACAAAAGCACTTTTAGTTATTCTTGTTATGGTGATTGTTCAGCAGCTGGAAGGAAACGTTATTTCACCTCTTATTATGGGTAGAAAGCTAAACATCCACCCGCTGACCATCATTTTACTGCTCTTGGTAGCTGGAAACTTAGCAGGAATTTTAGGAATGATTTTAGCCGTACCGTTCTATGCGGTTGTTAAGACATTAGTGCTTAATATCGTTCGTTTAATCAAGTTACGATCAAGGTCCAAAACAGACCCCGAGGCCTATAGCTAGAGCAAAAAAACAGGACGCGTGTTCTGTTTTTTTATTTGACTAAATTTGTTAAGTCATGAATTACACGATTAGGCGTTAATTCACGATGCTCCGGCACTTGATGATCACGGTTTACCCACACAGTTGAAAATCCGTAATTCTTTGCTCCAGCAATATCCCACGGATTTGATGATAAGAAAAGCACTTCGTCACGTTCCACTTCTAGCTTATTCGCTACGTAGTGATAACTAGCCATGGACGGCTTGTACTGTTTGATTTCGTCAATAGAAATGACATCATCAAATAAAGGTGCTAACCTGTGGTGAGCTACGAGTGGATCAATCATATGCTTAGGTCCATTTGTAAAGATGGCAAGCAGATGTCCTTTTTCTTTTAAATACGCCAGTACTTGTTTCACTTCAGAGTACAGGTTAAGCTTGAAATAAGCATGAAGTAACGCTTCTTCACTTTCAGGTGTTACTTTCTCATCCACAGCATCTATAGCATAGCGTAATGATTTTTTTGTGAGTTCATAAAAGTCAACATAGCGGTCCATAATTTGGCTTTGCATCGCATATTCGATTTGTTTTTGGCGCCACAACTGACTTATTTTTGTTCCTTTATCAGGATAGTATTCTTCACATGCTTTAATCACGGTATGTACATCAAATAATGTTCCGTACGCATCAAATAAAATGGCTTTAAACTTCATTATCAGACCTCCTCCCTTATTCATTGTACCCCCTCTTTAAAAAACATAACGGAGTTTCAATAAAAAAAAGCACATGAGTTCATATGCTTTTTCACTGATTATAATCCCATGCAACGGTCCATTCTCCTTCATTTTTAACTGCGAATACATATTGGTCAATGGAGAAGTTCCCATATTTCCCTTTATAAACTTGAATCACTTTCATTTGATAAACGTCTGTTAACTCTTCGCCATCCGCTGTCATTTTCCATGTATCTAGTTTTTCCACTTCCGTAATGTCATAGGAAAATGTTTCGACACCAAAGTGATTAAAAAAAACATGAGCACGGTCCTGAATATAGGCACCCTTCTCGAAACGAACTTTCATAGCGGGATGAAAGGATTCCCACGAATCTGAGAAGTTTCCTTTTTGTTCAAGGTCATAGAATTCTTCAATCGTATTTTTAGCATGATATGTGGAAGAGAAAAAGGTAAATTGAAATCCCAAAGCACCTATAGTCAATACGGCTACGAGCCCTACAATGACGAGCATTAGTTTAATGAATCGCCTTCGCTTGTTATACAAACCCTCTGCTCCTTCGCAAATTGTAGTTTTATTTTCTACTATAAAGCTTATTCATTAGAACAAGCATTTAGCACATTTAATAAACGTAGAGTAATACGAGACTTCGTTTGATAATTTCTCTCTGCTTAGCATGATTTCCATTCCAGATTGCTCCCTTTCCGCAGGGCGAGCGCTGAGCCTCCTCGTATACTGCGGGGTCTCATCTCGCTTATTAGTCCCGTAGAAGTCTCGCATCTTCCATTCCAATCATGGGCTTTTGATAAGAACTGGTCTATCTTCTAATACTTTAAAAAGCACTCTTCTCAACTAGTACAAAGAGTACCTCTTTTCTATCTAACTTTCATCATTTCTGACGTCCTAAGCTTTATTTTCTTCAAATGTTGGAACAAATTTATTTAATCAATAAAAGAGAAACACAAAACTAAAAAAAAACCACTTGTCAGTGGTCTTTTCTACACAATTTGAAACGCCATCTGCATGGCTGCCAGAAATCCAATAAATACGAGAAACGTCACAAGGCCTTCTTTCCAGTCAGGTCTATCTCCTCGAACAAATTTTGCGATGTCGTATGAAAGCATCGCGGCTAAGAATATGGATAGAACAATATAAAACGGCTCCATTTTCTTCCCCCTTTTCCACTTTGTTTTTAGCGTTCGTTAGTCGCCTACACTTTTATAGATTAGCTGTTTTAGATAGGCGTTGTAAAGAATAGGGGTTTGAATGACTTTTTTTCCTAGTGCGGGCATAGACTACTTAAAAGCATGAAAGGATGACGCAGGATGGTTGCATTTAATCCTGAAGAGTTTAGCGTTACATACCGACACGGCGCAACTCCTACCCAGCCTTTTTTAAAAAGGCGCTATACGCTGACTTATGTCTCTGAAACGGATTCCCTGTATTTAATTATTGGAGCTTCATTTGCTAAAGACATGCTCAACGAACAGCGAAACGAACTTTTTGGGGAATGGGTTCATTACAAAGATACAACCGCTCTTTACGTATACGTTTTCATTGGTGATCACCATACTGATAAATCGATTCAAGCCATTCGATACGCTATTTTCAATAAAGAAATGCCGGTGCTTTTAACTGCTTTACGATACGGAGATCATTTCTTCTTTAGGCAAATGCTTGACTTGGACCACGCTCCGATTTACGTTCATTATCATTCAAATTATTCAGAGTTTCATACGATCCGCTACATGGAAACTCCATCCGTCTACGAAACGATAAAAAGGTAGCCCCTGCTACCTTTTCTTAGCTATGCTTCCACACACCGTTTCGGCGAGAATCACCGACACCTGTTATCCTGCCGTTACCAAGATCTTTCACAAGCAGCTGAATGCCTCCGTAATAGACGTCGCTTGTTTTGCTTTGTACGTCAAAAGCACTCATCTGCTCAATTACTTCTTCAGGCGTAGTTGGCTCGATATAAAGAGTATCTTGATCAAAGATAAAGCGAGGCGTTTCAACCGCTTTTTCCAACCCTTCTCCTCCTTGAAAATGGCGGGCTAATACTTGATTTAACACCTGTGGAATACGAGTTCCCCCCGGCGTTCCTACTCCCATTACCCATTCTCCTTCCTTGCGGATAATTAAAGGAGATGTAAACGTTCGGGCTCTTTTCCCAGGCTCAGGGTTATTTACGCCGATTGAGCCATACGTATCAGCATTATTATTAAGAAAAAAGCCATCTACTTGCTTACCTAACCCAAAAAAATTGCTTAGCGTATTGGTCGTGGATACGGTCGTACCTTCCTTATCAATAACGACAAAATGAGTCGTACTTTCATGTTCTTGGTCTGCACCTTCCACTTCACGTTTTTCTGAGTTTTCTAATAAACTTTCAATGTATTCATCGCTAAGGAAACGCTCTACATCCTGCGGGTAAAAAGCAGGATCGCTAATCTCTTTTACTCGGTCAGCGTACGCTATTTCTTTAATTTTCTTAATAGCCTTATAGTCGACTTCTTGCTCGTTTATGTTAACGTTTTCTTTCTCCATCATTTTTAACATTTGAATAACCGTAATACCTGAAAATGGAGGTGGAGCCGCAATGATTTCATTTCCTTTGTATGTTGAAACAACCGGCTGTCTTTCTTCCACTTCATATTCTTGCAAATCTTCTAGTGAAATGCTTGTTTCTTCTGCTAGACGATTGGCAATGTCCTTTTGATAAAAGCCAGCCGCTCCGTTTTGTTTAATATACGTTAACTGTTCAGCAAGCTCAGGCTGCTTTAGCTCCTGTCCTGCTTTTATAGCTTCCCCCTTCGGAAAGAAGCTTGATAAATTGCTGACGTCCATCCGTCCACTTGCGTAAAATAATCGGCTCGCTAAGAGTTCGTCTACTTTAAATCCTTTTTCGGCATACTCAATAGCAGGATCAATCAACTTTGTCATAGACGTTGTTCCATATTTTTTATTCACATATTCCATTCCTGCTACAAAGCCAGGAACTCCCGTTTTTCCTTCCAAAGAGCTAGGTGCTACTTCGCGGTAATCAATGAAGGTCGGTTCTTCACCTTCTTTGGCAATAAGCATGCCGCCACCGCCACCAATTCCAGAACCGTATGGTTCGACAACGCCTAGCGCGTAAGATACAGCAATTGCTGCATCTACAGCATTACCTCCATCTTTTAGTACCTTCATACCTACATCAACTGCAATGGGGTTGGAAGAGCTAACTCCATAAGATGAATCTCCATTGCTAAATAACGGCGTGTTATTTTCATCGTGATTACGAACAAACCATACTGAAGTCGCAATTAATACACATAAAGAAACTCCTCCTATAAGAGCTCTCCGTTTATTCCACATGCTGTTCACTTCTTTCTTTGTTGTGTGTAGTATAAAAAAGAGTTTGGGACATAACAAAATGATTGCTTCTAAAAGACGAACAATAGCTGTTCCCATCTCTTTGGTTTGTCTCAACACGTTCGTTCCATTGCGCTACGGCCACTCGCTTTCCGCGGGGAGGAACCTGAGCTTCCTCGCTGCGCTGCGGGATCTCAGTTTTCCTCTCTTTCCCGCAGGAGTCGAGTGTCCTACGCTCCATTCCACCCTGTTTCCAACATTGTTTTCACAATCAACAAAAAACCTGAACGATTAAAAGTTATGAACTCTCAATCGTTCAGGTATAGTAAGGACTGAACTACTTATGTCCCAGCCTCTTTTAATCACGCTAACCGACGATGATTTACTTACTTGTTTAAAGATAATGAAGGTTGCTCAGTCGTTGTTTGCTGTTCAGTTTGCTCCATCATTTTTAAGTTCTTTTCAATTTTTTGTTCTTCAATTGTCGATAAAGTTGTTGGATGCTTTAAAGCTCCTAACGTAACCACAACTCCTGCTACGATAACAACTGGGGCTACTACTCCTACAATACGTTTAACTACCATGATTATTCCTCCTCAATTATTCTGTACTTTTATCCCACAAACCATGCCTTCTTTTATCTGCGCTTCCTGAAATCGTATACTCATTTCTATCTTGAATGAGGGCTTGTACCCCTCCGTAAAACATCGGATTATCGGTTTGTTTCACATCATATCCGTACGTTTTCAATCGATCTTTCACATCATTTTCAAGTTCTTTTTCAGAATATAGCTTGTCAGAATCAAAGATGACGCGGCTTGACTGCACTGCTTTATCAATCGATTGACCACTGTCAAAATAGTTGCCTAGCACCTGCGTTAACACCTGTGGAATTCGGTTCCCTCCAGGTGTCCCGATTCCCATTACCCACTCATCTTCACCGCGGATAATAGTGGGCGCTGTGAATGTACGTGGTCGTTTACCTTCTTCAATTTTATTAATGCCTTCACCAAAAGTACCAAGCGTGTTGTTTAAAAAGAAGCCTTCGATGTTTTTTCCACTTCCGAAGAAATTACTTAGCGTATTGGTTGTGGAAACAACCGTTCCTTCTTTATCTATTACAACAAAATGCGTTGTACTTTCGTGCTCTTCTACATCGCTAACTTTCGTTTTTTTCGTACGCGTTTCATTAATTTTATTTCCTAATAAATGAACGTAACGATCATCGATCCAGTCTTCAGGAGCTTGCTTAATGAAAGATGGATCAGCTACTTTATCTAATCGATCTTGATAAGACACTTTCGATATTTCACCTAGGTAGTGGTTAAACAAGCTTGTCTTTTCATTCTTTAGTTCCCAAATTTGTTCTTCATCAGCAAGCTTTAGCATTTGAATAAGCGTGACGCCTGAAAACGGCGGTGGAGCACTAATGATGCGATTACCTTTATAGTTCGTTTCTAAAGGCTTTCGCTCTACTGCTTCATAATCGCGCAAGTCTTTTTTTGAAATCTCCGTCCCATCAGCGATTTCATCACCAATATCTCCGCGATAAAAAGCAGAAGCACCTTCTTCTTTAATCGTTGTAAGAGTCTTAGCTAAATCTTTTTGCTTTAAGACTTCTCCCGCTTCAATTGCTTCTTCATTCGGATAAAACTGCTCAAGCTCATCTTCATCTAAGTTTTTTTGATACGAAATCAACCTATCATGAAGATCTTGGTCCACTTTAAAGCCATCTTTTGCGTAAGAAATCGCAGGGTTTATTAACTCACTCATTGATTTTGTTGCATAGTTTTGGTGAATGTATTCCATCCCAGCGACAAAGCCTGGAACACCTTCTTGCTCATCTTTATCTGAATTCGGAGCGACTTCGCGGTAATCAATAAAGGTAGAATCTCCATCAGCTGGATCAATCAGCATGCCACCACCTCCACCGACACCGGAGCCATATGGCTCAACAACGCCTAGTGCATAGGAAATCGCAATCGCTGCATCAACAGCAGTACCGCCATTTTTCAGTACATTCATCCCCACTTTTGTTGCATAAGGGTCGGATGTACTAACGGCATACTCTTTTTTGGGAAATAAAAATTGATACGCTACGACGCTAATAATGAGAGAAAAGATGATAATGGCTACAAAAAGCAATTTTCGTCTTTTCATCATCTTTCATCTCCTTTAGCTGAATTATTGTTGTGTGTATGCTTCTTCTGTATTGTTAGCAGGAGCATCATCACTTTGGTTTTGACGTTCCTGCGATCTCTTCATTACGTGTGTGTGATCAAGTTTAATTTGAAACTTCTTATCCTCTTTTTCTAAACGACCTTCATTTGATGCGTACTTTGTTAAGTCGTTGTAAATTCGTTTCATGCGCCATGGATTATCTGTTGGCGTAGGACTACCTTCTTTAATAATCATCGGAATGACATCTACCGTAGCTTGGCCCTCTTTATTTAAGTTGTACTGAACCATCGCCGTATTTTTTGTACTTGACCAACCTTGGTCAAAGACAAAGTTTCCTAGACTATAGAAGATAATTGAACCATTATAAACATCAAATGACTGTAAAACGTGAGGGTGATGCCCGATGATGATATCCGCACCTGCATCAACCATTGCTTTTGCTAAGCCCTGTTGACGCTCACTAGGCTCTACATCGTACTCTGCACCCCAGTGCGCGTTTACAACAACTAAATCCGCATTTTCTTTCGCTTCTTGAATTGTTTCAAAAATAACATCTGGATCTGCATCTAAAATGCCTGGGTTATTCTTACCGGCCTTCATTCCTGCAACATATACGTCTGTGAAACCAACGGATGCAATCTTCACACCGTCTACTTCTTTATATGAAATATGTTTCGCTTCTTCTTTATTACGACCAGCACCGACATAGTTCATACGGTTTTTTTCAAAAGATGCAAGCGTATCTTCTAGACCTTTTGTACCGTAATCCATCGCGTGGTTATTCGCTAGGTTTAATACATCAAATCCTGCATTTTTCATTGTTTTTAAATCTTCTTCTTCACTGTATAAGTGAATGCTTTTATCAATCTTCTCGTAAGAATCTTCGTCGTTTGTTAAAATAGGAGACTCATAGTTTCCACTCACATAGTCAGACTCATCAAAGAAAGGCTGAACATTTCGAAAAACAAAATCTTCTCCGTGACGGCTCGTCACTTCTTTGATATGTCGACCCATCATAATATCCCCAACCATCGTTAAGGTGATATCATCACTTGACTCTTTTTTTGCAAGATTAGGATCTTGAAGCGCATCCGAACGCTGAACCCAACCTGCTAGTGCCAAAACAAGGATTAAAATAGGTGTAAGGATAAGTGCTTGTTTTCCACTGCTTGGCTTCGTTCGTTTTATGAACATCAATACTTTTTCCTGAAAGTTTAGCTGCTTTTTCTTCACTGATGTTTGGCCTCCTTTCTTTTAACTTTTTATTAAAATAGGTAATAAATTTGCATTACACCAAACGTGATTCCACTTAGCAATACTGTTGTTCCAACCGTTAATGGTACACCTTGCTTTTGCATTGAGTTGGCGATTAATCCTGGTACGATAACTCCAATACCACGTAGCTCAAATACTTCAAATGGTAGGACAGGATAGAAATAATCAAAAATGACTTTAATTGCAATTCCTGTAATTAACATTGCGGTGAACTTACGACGTCCATATAAAATAACTACTTTTGAAATACCATAAACAACAATTACATATGTTAGTAAACTGATAACAAATACAACGACAATCATCATTGGCTGATCAAAGATAAGTGCCAAGTACCCTGGAACAATTAACCCTGCAGGTAGTACACCTGTTTTTTCCGTAAAAATTAAGCTGAGAGTTATCCCTAATACAAGGGCAATATATAAATCTGATCCGAACATGAAATGGCCTCCTAGATTAAACTGCTTTTTTCATCGTTTTCATTTCAATAATCGCTTCTACAAGTGGCTCTGCTGAACCATGAATATTTCCGACACCATAGACAATGCGATCTTTTAAATATGGTTTCATGCGCTCAAGAATTTCTTCTGTTGATGCACCTTCCATATCCCAGAACTCTTTCGTTGGTAACGTTCCTTTTGCATACGCATCCGCAATCGGTGAGGTTGTCTGACCAATTGCAATCATCACATCTGCTTCTATATAAGGCATTACGTCAACCGCGAATTGTTCTGTGCGATCGACACGGTCTGGACGGCAGTTCATGATAACAATCGGAAGCTTAGGGCTATAGTTCATAGAATCTACACGCTCCCAAATACGAAGTGTTGATGAAGCATCATTGGCTGCAAATCCATTTACTAAGAAAGCTGGATTACTTGTATCTCCAAACTTCGTAATTCTCATTGCACCTGGATCTGGCTGAGCGTTTAGCATTCCTCTCATTGCCGTTTCTTCATCAATGCCTAGTGCTTCAGCAACAGCTAAACCAATTGAAGCATTATCTGGGAATACCATGTAATCAAACTTACGTAAATACTCTTCAGAAATACGATCATTATCAGCAACGATTACTTTTGTATTTCGCTCCGCTGCAACCTTTTTGTAATACTCTAAATAAGGACCTTCAATTGTAACAAGGTGTCCATTATAAGGAATTGTCGCTAGGAAAGCTTGGGCAACTTCATCTAAAGTTGGCCCCATTACATCCATGTGATCCTCAAGTACGTTTACAATAACGCCCACTTTGGCTTGAATAAGCTGGTTTTGAAATGTAATTTGATAATCTGGCTGAACGGCCATACATTCACAAATAAGTGCTTCGGCTCCCATATCGGCAACTTCATTTACAACGCGTCGTTGCTCTCCAATATTTGGCCCTTCTTTACGACGGATAATTGGTTCTTCTTCTGATGTGTGCCAATAAATCATTCGCGCTTGGGTACCTGTTGTTTTTCCAACTGTTTTGTAACCTGCTTCTTTTACAATTCCTGTTATTAAACGCGTAACAGTTGATTTTCCTCGAATACCGTTAACATTTACTCGAACTGGAATTGAATGCAGTTTACGCAAATGTCTACGATACTCCCAAATGCCATAGCCTAGTAAAAATAAGCAGCATAGGACTATTAAGATCATCTCTTATCCTTCTCCTTCCAAAATAGCGCTGACCGCTGAAATTGTTAGCGTTCATCTGCGATTTCGCTTCTCTTCTCTTTATCTAATTTCATTTTTACGTTTGGGCTCGAGCACCAAATTCAACAGGTCTAAACCTACCACTCGCACGAAGAAACGGTCAATAGCTCAAACGATACATGTTTTTTGTATTGGTTATAAAAGGTCAAGGAGCTTTCACAACGCTGTCGTTTCCAAGCATTTTCTCTAGCATTCGTGACCATTCGCCTAATAGAAGCTCTTTAATCCTTTATTTTTTTTTATATTTTTTACACATTCACATTACGAAGATGCAATATCTTTAATACATGAAACATTCCTGTAATGTAAAACCCTTAAAAAGATTACAAATGAATTTAATTTTACTTTTCACTCCATAATCTTTCTAATGTGATTGTTAAAATACTGATTTTTCACTAAAATGAGCATGTTCCTATAGTCATTAAAGAAAAAGTAAGATATATAATTTGATAGACTCATAAAGAGAGTAGTCAGAAAGGTTACACTGACTACCAAATTCACATACATAGACAAACTTTATAACCATTTCTGTTTTAGGAAGATAGATGTTCTTTTTCACGATTGAATTTTAAATATTTTGGGTATAAAGCTCGTAGACAAATATAAATTGCATGACAGAGGTGAATAAATAATAATCGACACGGTGCTTTATTTTTCTTTTACTGCTTTATATATTGCCTTGTTAGGTTGGGGCTTGTTTCTTTATAGAACGCGAACAAGTCATTCTTTTACATATTTTTTATTAGTCGTGATGCTAGGGCTCATTTATGACAATGGTTTATTAGCGATCGGCTTGTTTATTGGTGAAGGATCCACTCTTGAAACGCTAAACCTATGGAGATTTCTAGGTCATGCTTTCTTCACTCCTACTCTTGTACTTTTTGCTTTGGGTATTGGGAGGCATGCGAAACTGCAATGGGCTAAGAAAAACGTTACTCTTTATAGCTTTCTCCTTATTACCATTACCTTAATCGTGTATGAAATCACAGAGATTATGCATCAAACCCTTCAACCAGTCGTCGAATATGGCATACTTCGTTATACGCTAGTTGGCGCGCACAGTGGACCACCAATTATGGTTTTAATCGTGACGTTTATTTTACTTTTAGTAAGCATTTCACTTTTTCGCCATACTAAATGGAATGTGATGCTGATTGGAGTTGTTTTAATGATTGCAGGAAGTGCTATTCCACTTCCGATCGAGAGCGGTGCCGTAACAAATACATTCGAACTTATTTTTATGACAGCACTAATGATGACAATGTCAAAATTCCTTCTAAAAGAAGCAGGATAACTCTTGCTTCTTTTTTTCTAGTTTGATATAGTTTCCCCTACCGAACGTTAGGTAAATTGAAGAGTTATCTGATCGATTATTAACATCCATCTTTGAACAAGGAATTGCAGAAGGAACAATGCGAGACGAGAAAATTGACCGCTATATTAACAGCTTTTATTGCTTAGCGGATGGGTTATTTATTCAGCGCTTTTACTACGATCAAGAGCGCTATTCTACCAAAATAAAAGATGCTTGGAACGTTTTTTGGTTAGGAATTAAAAAGGAATAAAAGAATGTTAAAGGAGTTTTATCCATGGCTTGGATTTATTTAATTATTGCAGGTTTGTTTGAAATTGTGTGGGCAATGGGCCTAAAGTATTCAGAAGGCTTCACTCAGCTTTGGCCTTCTGTTGTAACCTTAATCGCAATTGTCATTAGCTTTTTCTTTTTTTCAAAAGCATTAAAAGACATTGCAGTTGGGACTTCTTATGCCATTTTTACAGGTATAGGCGCAGCAGGAACAGCCATCATTGGCATGGTTGCTTTAAATGAAGATGCGAGCTTAACCAGAATCTTTTTCTTAGTGTTAATGCTTGTTGGTATTGTTGGTATTAAGCTGGTATCGAGTGATGATGTAAAGGAGGAAGGCTAATATGGCTTGGATTGCTTTAATTGGAGCAGGAATATGTGAGGTTGGGTTTGTTATTTTTTTAAAACTGTCAGATGGTTTTAAGCGCCTGCTTCCTTCTATTGGGTTTAGCGCATTTAGCCTTGCCAGCTTTTATTTACTTTCCTTAGCTCTACGAGACATTCCAATCGGGACTGCGTATAGCATTTGGACTGGTGTTGGGGCAGTAGGAAGCGTATTATTAGGGATGTTTCTCTTTAATGAAAAGAAAGATTGGAAGCGTCTTTTATTTATCTCCTTTATTGTCATTGGCGTAATTGGGTTAAAATTCACTTCTTAACAACATAATCCATGCTATAATGAACTTGTATTGATTCTTTGACTAGGAGACGATGACCATGAACCTTGGTTTTGGAGAAATTGCGCTGATTGTCTTTGTTGCTTTGCTTTTATTCGGCCCAAAAAAGCTTCCTGAGCTTGGAAAAGCAGCAGGAAAAACGCTGCGAGAGTTTAAGCTTGCTACCAAAGGAATGATGGAAGACGATGAAGATGATAAGACAAAGAAAACACAAAAGCAAGTATAACCCTACTTCTTAGTCATAACGCATAAACAAAGCAGATGCCCATGTAGACATCTGCTTTTTATTTACTGCTTTTGCTGACCTTCTTTTAAGACAGTTTCCCAAAATCCTGGTGTATACTCAAAGCTAAATTTCTTTGCTGCTTGTACAATTTTAACATTCAGCTCTTGCTTAATATCTTCACGTTCTGAGGCGCATGCGGCTTGAGCTGCGCTCTTCACTTTCGGAGATAGCCTTTGCAGAAGCTCTTCAACAGCTTTTTCATCATCTTTTTTCACTCGTTCAATTAATTTATAAAGAGTTGTCATGTAACATCACTTCTTTCTTAAGTCACTTGAAAGATTTTCTATAGTTTCTTCCAGCTGTTTAATATTCGTTTCAACCCTCACTAACAAATAAAACGAGACCACAACAGGAAAGCCAACTTGATTAATAACGGATAACCATTCAACCATGTGCATCCCTTCCTTCTAATTGTTGTTTTAATCGCATAAGTGAGCTCCGATACTTAAATGAAATGGCCTGTGGAGAGACGTGAAAAAAAGAAGCAATTTCACCGTTCGTCCATCCTTCAACAATACGAAAATGCAGAATAAGCTGCTGCTTCCACGGTAAGGATACGAGCGCTTTATAAAGCGCTTCATCTTCGATTTGATTGCTTAAAAATGATCTATTCCACCAGTCCCGATCCACTACACCAAGCGTTTCGCCGTATGTTCGCTGTTCCTCTTTCACAACCGGCTGATCCAAGCTTTTTACATAGTGTGTCTTCTGATAAAGCTGCACTTTATCCCGTACAAAGTGCTTACACAACGTTGAAACATAAGCCAAAAAGCGAATTTCACTGTAAAACTGTTTGAATGCTTCATCTACTAACGACGCATATTGCTCGCTCTTGTGGTGAAACGTCATTTGTAATAAGTCGTAGTGACAATCGTTTTTTAAAAAATTTTTTAATAAAGGAGAAGAAAGTGCTGCTCGATGTTTCCAGTAAAATGTAGAAAAAGATGTTTCTAAATACGGGGGGATAAGATGATGTACAGATTGATTAACCATATAAGTAACCTCCTATTTTTTTAAATATAGTAGATAAAAAGGGGAAAGCTGAGAAAAAAACAACAAAATAAGAACATTTGTTCTTATTTATATTAAAGGATAGGTACACTAAAAGTCAAACTGTGGTTTTAAATCATGTTATTACCAATTAGTTAATCAGATATGTTAAAATATGGATATAAAAAGGGGTTATAATGACAAAAAATCTATCGTTCATGGGAAAAGTAACATTTTGGATTGGCTTCTTCTTTTTTGTGTTTAGCTTTTCTTCTCTTTTAGGAGATACCGACTTTAAAGAAGTAGTCCCTACTACTTCAATTGGGCTTATATATTTTTTACTTGGTGGCGCTTTGTTACTTGGGAGCCGTTTATTTCAAAAATCAACAAAGAAGCAGAGGTAATTCCCCTGCTCCTTTGTTTGTATCTATTAGTTATCGTTTGGAAAAACAAGTCCCAGCTGACTACGAACCTTGTCCATCACACGCATTGTTGTATATGAATTTTCAAATGAGTTTACAGCTGATTCTGTTTCGCCGCTGTTTAATAAATCAATAAATTCTTTTACTTCATAATACATTGGCGGATGGCTTTGCTCGACTGTGAGTTCTTCTACCGACCCATCGTTGTAGCGAATTTCTACCTTTTCAGCAGTATGAATTTTATCGATAATCATGCTTCCTTTTTCACCTTGAATTTCGCTTGGCAGGTGTGAGTTTGTGATTTTAGAGTACATCACAACAGCGTCTTTATCATCATATGATAGGGCTACAGTACCTTCTCCATCAACACCTGACTCCAGCATCACTCCGGTTGCCTTAACTTCTTTTGGAGCACCGAATAATGCAATCAGCGGATATAAGCAGTATACGCCCAAGTCCATAAGAGAACCGTTGGCGAATTTAGGGTTAAAAGCGTTTAGCACAATGCCTTCCTTGTATTTATCATAACGAGAAGAGTATTGGCAGTAGCTCGCAAAGTAGCGACGAACGGGACCAATTTTATGTAGATTTTCTGCAATGACTTTAAAGTTCGGAAGAAGCGTAGATTTCATTGCTTCCATTAATAAAACATTGTTGTTTTTTGCAGCTTGAATCATTTGCGTTACTTCCGTAGAATTGGCTGCAAGCGGTTTTTCACATAGAACATGCTTGCCGTTCTTCATGAATAGAATTGCTTGTTCAGCGTGATACGTATTAGGTGACGCAATGTAAACAGCATCGAGTTGATCGCTCGTAGCCATTTCTTCCAAGTTAGTAAACGTTGTGGTTACGTTGTATTTAGAAGCAAATTCCTGTGCGCGCTCTTCTGTTCTTGAGTACACAGCGGTTAATTTGAAGTCTTCTACGTGACTTGCTGCTTCTAATAATGATTCTGTAATCCAGTTTGTTCCGATGACGCCAAAACGAATCATTTTATTCACTCCTTTTTTACATATACGTCCTATTGTAGCCTGATTCAAATTAAAAGTGCAATGATATCGTTTTAATATTTCACATTGAGAAGAATATAACTTTCTTTTCATATTTATAAAACATTCTCTTTGCTCGGTGTGATTTCCATTTCAGATTGTTCCCTTTCCGCAGAGCGAGCGCTGAGCTTCCTCGTATACTGCGGGGTCTCAGCTGTCTCACTAGTCCCGCAGGAGTGGCTCATCCTTCATTTCAATCATGAGGCTTTTGAATAAGACAAATCTTTAATGTGATTACTCTCTCCACTTCCCATGATATCCTGATCTTTATGTTCACTAACACGTACTTTTCCTTTACATACGAAAAAAGCAAGTTGGCATATCGCCAGCTTGCTAGGTTTCGTCACTTTGTTCTTTTCGCTTACTGAGTCGTCCTTCTTTACGCACAGCTTCACGGAGTAAAAATTCAATGTGTCCGTTGACGCTTCGAAATTCATCTTGTGCCCAGCGCTCTAATAGCTTATAGAGATCAGGGTCAATTCGCAGTGGGAAACTTTTCTTTTTTGCCATTCCTTCTCACAACCAATTAGTATAAGCTACCTGTATTCACCACAGGCTGTGTTCCTCGATCTGAAATAATTGCGATCATCAAATTGTTGACCATATTGACTTTACGCTCTTCATCTAAATCTAGTATACCATCTTGTTCTAATTGCTCAACTGCCATTTGTGCCATTGAAACTGCACCTTCAACAATTTTCTTACGGGCTGATAAAATAGCTGTTGCCTGCTGCCTTTGTAGCATGGCGCTTGCAATTTCTGTTGAATATGCTAAGTGCGTTAAGCGCGCTTCAATAACTTCTACACCAGCAACCTCAAGACGATCTTGCAGCTCTTTTGCTAATTCATCAGAAATTTCATCTGCATTTCCACGAAGCGTAAGCTCTACGTTTTCAAACGTATCGTAAGGATAACGCGTCGCTACTGCTCGAATCGCTGTTTCACTTTGAATCGCCACAAACTCTTCATACGAATCTACATCAAACACTGCTTTGGCAGAGTCTACTACTTTAAAAACAACAACTGCGGCAATCTCAATTGGGTTTCCTTCTACATCATTTACTTTTAACTTTTTACTATTAAAATTTCGAACTCGTAATGAGATGGTACGTCTAATTGTTAGCGGAACGGTTACGAACAAACCGCTGTTACGAATGCTTCCTAAGTATTTTCCAAAGAAAATAACAACTTGAGATTGATTCGGCTGTACAACCGTCACACCGGAAGCTAACAATCCACCAATAGCAATAAGCGAAAGTCCTATAAGCGGCACTTCTTGAATGAGCATAAAAACACCACCAATGATGGCTACTAAAATCAACAGAATGCCCACAAAACCATTTAAAATCCACGCTTGACGCTCCTGCAAAGTAATCTCCCCTTTGTAATTATATCTTTTTCATATTATTATGATATCACTTTTAGAAATAAATGTAAATATAAAACTGGATAATCTAGCCTATCCTAAAAAATGCTAAGCTCTCTAAATTTAAGGAATGGATATCCTTCAGCAACATTGTTTTCACAGTCAATAAAAAACCTGAACGATTAAAGCTGAATTACTTATGTCCCAGCCTCATTATATGTATATAAAAATTATCGTTTATGCACTTTTTTTATACATCCGTGATTTAACAGGCTTTCTTATCAAGAAATAAGGGTTCCCTATGAATAAAAAGCAACGTATTTATACATTAAAATAATTAATTTCTATATTCTCTTATACATCATTTCCTATTAAGCCATTCGTAATTTTTCTAAAAGCCAAATGCATCCATTTAATTGCAGCTGTCATGACAACAATGACCATGATAATTTTAA
This sequence comes from Priestia veravalensis, assembly GCF_001457055.1. Classification (NCBI taxonomy): domain Bacteria; kingdom Bacillati; phylum Bacillota; class Bacilli; order Caryophanales; family Bacillaceae; genus Priestia; species Priestia veravalensis. The sequence goes on from NZ_KQ758636.1 coordinate 61,196, forward strand.
TAACCATTTGAATGAATCCATTTTCAATATAATTTTGCAGCATCTGACTACCGATATAAAAGCAACCGACTGCAAATCCAATGGTCATGATAAAAGTGGCAGCAATTCCAATACGCTGTTGCCAAGTTAGCTTTTCCACCACTTCTCGATTTGCCACGACAACATAAATTAAAACAAAAATAAATATTAATAGAGAAAACAAGTCTTCCATTCTAGTCGCCTCCCCTTCTTTATCCAAATTGTAACATATTAAGTTCTTTTTTGAAGTTAACATAGTTTTTTTCGAAAAAAAGGTTTCTTTTTAAAGAAAAAGTGTTATACTAGGTATATTATTTCTTGTTCGGTGTTAGAAATAGAAAGACTTTCTTTAAAGTGATTTTTATTGAAATTGAGCAGAGATAGTAATATATTCGTGGATTGTTCCACACAGGAGGTACTACAATGGTACAAGGTAAAGTAAAATGGTTTAATGCAGAAAAAGGTTTTGGATTCATCGAAGTTGAAGGTCAAGACGATGTATTCGTACACTTCTCAGCTATCCAAGGCGACGGTTTCAAAACACTTGAAGAAGGTCAAGACGTATCATTTGAAATCGAACAAGGCGCTCGTGGACCACAAGCTGCTAACGTTCAAAAGTAATAATTTAGAAGCACTCACTCTGTGAGTGCTTCTTTTTTTATCCAATTAATAGCTGATTCTCTTTCCAAAGAGCTGTCAAATTATGATCAGCTAAGCGTTGATGCGTCTCCTTCACACTAACCCACCGTTTTTGAACATAAACAAAACGTGTCTCTGGAATTTCAGTCCATATCTCTGGCATTGACTGCACGTTTAAAAGTACGAAGTTTGCTTCATTTCCCTCTTCAATTCCATATTTCCTTTTTCCAATTAATCTTGCTGGAATACTAGTAATCATTCGAAGAAGCTGCTTTTGTTCTTCGGGACTCCCCATGTGAGCAACATATCCTGTTAGCAAGCCAATTTGTAATAAGTCGGCTTTTCCAAACGGATGAAACGGATCATGAACGTTATCTGAAGCGGTCGCTACGGGAATAGCTGACTTTTGAAGTTCCTTAATTCGCGTTACTCCTCTTCGAATAATTCCTCGGTCTTCACGCCCTTGTAAATAAAGGTTCGCAGCCGGAAGCGTTACGGCCCCAATTTTAGCATCACGTATTAAAGTTAAAATTTTCTGAACTTTTTCTTCGTCCATTCCTGCTAATGAACATAGGTGACCAGCTACTACTTTTCCCTCCATCTTATGAGCAATGGTTTGCTCTGCCAAATAAATGATCGTGTCGATATTAGGGTTATCACTTTCGTCAATATGCAAATCCAATGGCAAATCATACTTTTTAGCGAGAGTAAACAAGGCATCTATATCTTCGTTAGGATGACTAGCTAAATGAGGGCAGCCTCCAATTGCATCAATTCCCAACTCTGCTGCTCTCTCAACTTTTCTCATAATATAGTCATCATGTGTGTTTACCGACCCAAACAATGGAACAAGCTGAATTTCCATATATGGACTGAGCTCATCTCGTGCATCTGCTGCTGCTTGAAGCCCTCTAAATAGAATATCTTCTTCTAATAAACAATTAAAATCGATATGTGTGCGAATAGCTGTCGTTCCATTTGCTAATGCCTGTAGTGCTGTTTTTACAATACGCTGTCTAATTTCTTCTTCAGAAAACAACGCAATGCTAGACGCATAGTTTTCAACTGCTTCAGATAGTGTACCAGAAAGGTTGGGCACTTGAGGTAAAGAGTGCGCTTTATCCAAATGCATGTGCATATCTACAAAACCAGGTAGCATAACTCTCCCTTGAGCGTCTAAAGCCGTTTCTTTCCCCAAAACATCTGCGTGCAGCTCTTCAAACTCATCATCTTCCATATAGCCGTTTTGTAACACAATTGAGGTATATATTCCATCTGTAATTTTCACTTCAAAAAGTGCGTGATCATGAATTAGCGGTAAGCGGACGTTAACCAAATGTAACAACCTTAACCCTCTCCTCTATAATCTTTTCTTTTTTTGCAAGCGATACTATTCCTTCAGCCTATCGGGGAGCTGAAGCTCTTGTTTGCACTAATTCGCTAAATTACCTAAAATACCTTCTTTTTCTTTCAATAAATCGGTTGATTACTCGACAAATTTAAGCAAAAAAAGAAGCAGTGTCCCCACACTGCTTACACAAAGAAAATGCTAGAAAATAGATAAATGTACTTCCAATGGTTAATGAGGGCTTGCAGAAATGCTAAAGCGTGTAGCTTCGTCTCCCTCCGCTAGCTTGTCTCCCCAGAAAGCTAGCGGCACACCCAACGACAAGCATACACAATAGATACAATAAGAAAAAGCCCAAAGCAAAGGTAGGCATCTCATAATAGATGAGCAAAAACCTACCCGCCTGGGCTTTTATCCCTTCGGTGTCATGCCGTTCTGTCGAAAACATTAAGCATGTAAATCGCTTGGACCAGACCTTTTCATGATGAAAAGCGGGAACCTAGATTTACTTTTTACTCATAGTCTTGTTATTTACGGTAACAAGGTAGAAACGTTCGATCCATATTATCAAACATATATGAGTGACCGTATTCAGCTTTTTCTTGATATAAAGATACCTCGTTTCGACATGCTTGTCAATAATAAAAACGAATATTTTAATTCACAATTAGTAATTCGTTCGTTTTTTATGTAAACTCAACTAGTTTTGGGGCAATTAATTTATTTGCTTTTCTCTCCCCACACATCTTCATAAATGAGATGTTCTAAAGAGCGGCGCTGAGCCCAATTCGCTTGCTCTAAAATCGGTTTTTCTGGATAATTTTCCGTATATCCGACGGACATGAGGGCTACAGGATCAATATGCGGTGGAATATTTAAAATGTCTCGCACATCATTTTTCTTATAAAAGCTCACCCATCCCATCGCAAGTCCCTCAGCGTAAGCAGCAAGCCACATGTTTTGAATGGCACAGGCCGTTGACATAATATCCGTCTCAGGTATTGAGTTGCGTCCTAGAACATGGGAACCGCCTCGCGTTGGGTCACATGTTACGCAAATCGTAAGCGGCGCTTCTTTCAGCCCTTGAATTTTCAACTCTAAAAATTTTTTTTCCTTTTGGCCTTCATAATGAATAGCTAATGCTCGCCTCTCCTTGTCAGCTGCCCACGCTAATTTTTCTTTTACGCTATCAGATGAAATTAAAATAAAATTCCAAGGCTGCATAAACCCGACAGATGGACCGTGGTGAGCAGCATTTAAAATACGATTGATTTTTTCTTCTGATACTTCTTTAGATAAAAACGTTCGAACATCTCGTCGACCATAAATAGCTTTATACACTGCTTCTTTTTCTTCATGATTAAGCATAACTTTTTCACCTCAATTTTTTAACCAGGGTATGTCAATCTATGGATATTTAAGTCCTACTAGATGAAAATACAATAAGGAGTGTGATACAAATTCGTGCATTAGCGTTCCTTTTTGACCCAGTAAGCAAGTAACCCCATCTAATCGGCTAATAAATAAAGCACAAAGGAAAAGGTAACTATCATTACCATCACCTTCATGCTTTAGATGATTACCTATACCGTTGTAACGACTTCTCTATTCAGAAAGTTCTTTATTTTCCCATTCTAACATGCAGTATTTTATTTGTATATACTATTGTTTGACACTGCAAATATACAAAAATGCTTGGAGTTCACACTGCATTTGCTTTAAGTGTGGCATGGCTTTTTGCAATAACTTTTCATGTTGTTTCTTATAGCTTTCAAACAACATTTTTTCAACCTTCACCTTTTCTTCATACAGAACATCTATTTTCTCTTCATTTCCCTCCAAAGAGATTGGATTCAGCATGGCAAGATCATAAATAGGTTGTCCATATTCTAATTTATTTAAAATGGAGCGTAATAACGCTTCATCATGAACATCTAATTCATATAAATAGTTTAGTAAACTTCCAAGTTCATCAATTATAGTTAAATCGAGTTCTGCCTTCTGGACATTCGCGCCTTCTACATATTGAAAGCAAGTTGTATTAACAGTTTCATATAACGTTTCCACCCTTTTGAGCGCTTCATCAATTGTCATGTAATGACCTCCTATACAGCATGGTTCATACAATTCTATGATGCAAGAGTTCATTTCATTACGTTCCTCAGCGGAAAATATCGATAATTTCTTCAATAACAGCAGCAGGATCTTCTTCTTGGGCAAATGACTTTATTTCAGTAAATGTAGGCTCAGAAAATTGATTATTTACCTCTTCAATATATGAGTAAACCTCTTTTGTTTCTTTCTCATTGTCTGAGAAAGACCATCTCTGCAGTTCAAAACCTTCCGAAGCATCTTCAACAGCTATAGGGCAACCGTTATCGGTCATTCCAAAACAGTACATCGGAGTCTTTCCACTTGTACAGATATCCTCTTGCCTGTTATGAATCTCGCCTTTATCTCCCCAGGCGGCAATTACTAAATGTGCACGATTAACCGCTTGAGTCAGATATTGGTTCGTTCCAATTCCAACGGCTTCCTGCTTTGAGAGTTTCGCTAATAATGTCTCATCTTCAGCTTGATAGCTAAACAAATAGACAATTTCTAACGAACCAAAGCCCCACCGTTGTGCTAACTGCATACATTTCTTTAGTTCCTCTTCACTTTGTTGAGTGCCTGTATTCATTGGAGATGACAAGATGAACGTTACGGTTCGATCATTTTTTTCACTCCAAGCTACTTTAAAAGAATATTGATATATTCCCTCTTCATCAAATATCGCTTCTCTTTTCACTTCCTAATCACCCTCTTCTCTATCATTTCATTCTATATGTATTTTGAAATAACAAAGGCATGACAACTTTTCTGTCTTTTCGGAAAAAATTATTTCCTCTTCTCATACATGCATTTTACAGCTATAAATCACATCCATCTATTGGTACAAGCCGTTGTTAAATTAGATAATTTTTAAAAAATGGTCTATAATAAGACCATATATTTTGATAAAGAGAGGATTTTGTAAGTGGCGAATACACATACATTTACAAAAGGTGAAGAGATTGCGAATGCAATCACGCACGGAATTGGGGTCATTTTAAGCATTGTCGGACTCACTCTTCTTATTGTATTTTCTTCATTACAAGGTACACCTTGGCATATTGTTAGCTTTACGATTTATGGAATTACCATGTTATTACTATATGTATCATCAACGCTTGTTCACAGCTTTCCTGAAGGCAAGGTAAAAGATTTATTTGAAATCTTTGATCATTCCTCGATTTATTTATTTATCGCTGGAACCTATACACCGTTTTTATTCGTCATTGTGAAAGGAACAATGGGCTGGACCCTTTTTGCCGTTGTCTGGGGGATTGCAATTGCAGGAATTGTGTTTAAAGCTTTCTTCGTAAAGAAATTCCTCTTTATTTCAACAGTCCTATACGTGTTAATGGGTTGGATGATTGTCTTTGCATGGAACTCTTTAAAAGCAACATTAGAGACACCAGGCTTAGCATTGCTTGTTATTGGCGGAGTTCTTTATACAATCGGAGCTATTTTCTACGTATGGCGAGGCTTTCGCTTCCATCACATGATTTGGCATTTATTTGTACTTGGGGGCACAGTTACACATTTTCTGGCCGTTCTTTTATATGTATTACCGGTTGCGATTCAATAAAAAAGAGGCGATTTATCGCCTCTTTTTTATGGTCAAGACCCACCCGGTGTTACCAGTTGCTCACCTTGATACATTTCATAGACATACGGATTTTTTGGGCGGGCAATCGACTCAACTTTTTCTATCTTTAGGTACGGTAATGAAGCGCCATTATATGCTTCTTGGCCGATGGTTCCTTTTACTTTAATCCACTCGTCCGTTTCAAGCTTAGTAGCATCTGAAATGGTTGAAAGGGTTCCGTATACCGATGCATCCGCTACGCAGCAAGATAAGCCAAATCGAGCGACTACGAATTGGTCCTTTTTAAACCCCTCTTCTCGATACACAAAGCCTTTTATTTCAATCGTCTTGCCAACAAATTTCCCAACGTTTGTCTCGATGATATTCATGATTGGAATATATTCTTTATCACTTACTACAATATGATCTTGCTTGACTAGCTTAGCTTCTAATTTTTCATAATAGCCTTCTGGTACCTGCTGAGGTACGAAGCCTTCCGGGTGTTCTAAAGGAACTTCTCCATCTTCCTGCGGTTCTTCTACTTCCGCTCCTAGTACTTGATTCATATACTCTTCTAACTCGGCATCTGCGTTTTCCTGCAATTCTTGACGCTGCTCTGGCGTGGGCGTTTCTTTCACTCCTTCTGCAAACTTAATCCCTCTTTTTTCAGCCACTGAACTTCCTAATGAATGATTAGGCAATAAAAAGCCCGTCATAATTGGCAGTAAAAATAAGAGGTAAATAAACAAGGTCTTAAACTTCCCTTTTTCAAAATGATCATGCTCGCAAGCGCAGCTTCCCCCATCCTCTACCTTTATGCTGCTTCGCCAAATTTGCACAACTCCTAGGAGAAAGAATGTAATGCTAGAAAAATAAATAAACGGCATCATTTTGGGAGCAATAAAGTAAACCATTTGCTCCGTTAAAATAAGCTTAAACATTAAAAGCGCAAACCCAATTAAGAAAATGCCTCGGATATAGGTGATAAACTGTTCATCAATTCGCTTCATAATATCCTCCTCATCCCATTAACCATCCATAAACCATCACAACTCCGTAAACAATAACCGTAATCATTAGAATAAACCGGATAGCAAACTTCTTTTTGAAAAAGGCAAATAGCATAATTGTATTTTTCAAATCAATCATGGGTCCATATACTAAAAAGGCAAGCAACGCAGTCGGTGTAAACGTATGAGCAAAAGATGACGCAACAAAAGCATCTGCTTCCGAGCACAAGGAAAGCACGTAGGCAAATCCCATCATGACTGCAGAGGATACGTATTCATTGCTGGCTAAGCTGACAAGAACCTGCCGATCCAAAAACGTTTGAAACAGGCTTGCAACGAGCGCTCCAAATAATAAATATTTTCCCATATCAAAAAATTCATCGCTTGCATGATAAAGCGTTTGCTTCAGACGATTTCCTTTTCCATGATCTGAATGAACGTGGACGTGAACATCCTTAAGCTGATTTTGATTACGAAACGTCCAATAAATTGCTAACCCGATGAGTAAACAAACAATCACAGCAAGCCCCATTCGACTATATACGATAGATAAATCTGATTGAAATGCATAAAACGTAGAAGCAAATACAATTGGGTTTAGAATGGGTGCTCCTACTAAAATAACCATTCCAACATGCAGGGGCATTCCTTTTTTAAGCAGCCTTCTTACAACTGGAATAATAGCGCATTCACAAACCGGTAAGATAGCGCTGACTACAACGGCTGATACGAGTGCAAGATACGGATTTTTTGGAATCATTCGCTGAATCGCTCGCTCTGATATGAACACTTGAATAAGTGCTGATGCAAACACACCGAGCAAAATAAATGGTATAGCTTCAAAAACGATGCTTAAAAAGATGGTATTGACGTTCAATAAAGATGTGGGAATAGCTAAGTTACTTGTATCTATATCAACAAAGAAAAAACAATACCCAAACAACAGCAGCAGCAACACTCCAACTAACTCTTTACTTACTTTTGATAGCGTCATACTCTATCATCCACCTCCGGCTGTTCTATCATTTCAATTAAGTATTTTTATGTGAATCTATTAACTACCATATGAGGAATAGTAGAGTATTTATGCTAGAAATCATAAAAAGAGTTTGGGACATAACAAAATGATTGCTTCTAAAAGACAAACAATAGCTATGGCCATATCTTTAGATTAACTGTGCGATTTCAGTTTTTTCTCTATCTTCTGCAGGAGTCGAGTGCCTTACGCTCCATTCCTTTTTCCAAATTGGTTTTTCCGAATAAACAAAAAACCTAACCAATCAAAAGTTATAAACTTTTGATTGGTTAGGTTTAGTAGGGACTGCACTACTTATGTCTCAGTTCTCTGCTGCGTTAAAATAATTGTCCAAGCTGCTTAAAGAGCGTATACACACCCATAACAGCCATAATGACTACAACAAAAGAGCCGAAAATGGTAAGCCAAAGCGGATGCTTATAGTCACCTACAATCTTTTTCTTGTATGCAGCTACAAGCATTGTGCCAAGCGAAATTGGTAAGATTAGTCCATTTAGAGCACCTGCTAAAATTAAGAGGGTAACGGGTTGACCAATTGTTAAAAACACCAATGTTGATACAGTGATGAAACCGATAATGACCCAGTTTTCATATTGAGCAATTTTTTCATTGAATGATTTAATAAATGACACAGATGTATAAGCTGAACCGATGACGGATGTAATCGCAGCTGCCGCCATTACGACACCAAACAGCTTATAGCCGACATTGCTTCGTCATTTCCGATAACGTACGAACCAAAGCTTTCACCAAGATCACAGTTTAAATCGATTGTGAACATGCTAAAACCTCCTTTAATTTTTCATTCGTAACATTATTTTTAAGTGCTCAAGCAATCGCTCTTGCTTCATGAATCGTTCCTGAGCCGCTTGTAGTGAAATTTTCTGAAACTGCAGCTGTTTTCCAGGAGGTATTTGTGCAAGTGTAGAAAAATCAGCTGATGCAACCTGCCCAATTCTTGGGTAACCACCTGTTGTCTGATGATCAGCTAGTAGAATAATAGGCTGACCGTCACTTGGAACTTGAATGGTACCAAACGTAACGGCAGTTGATAATAGCTCCCGCTTGTTTGTTCGCTCCAGCATTGTACTCTCACTCTGTAATCGATACCCCATTCGATCTGATTGAGGAGTAACCGCATAGCTTGTGTCAAAAAAACCTGCCTTACTTTCTTTTGTAAACCAAGCGTATTCAGGTCCTTCAATAACTGAAATTGTTGGGTTTTCTTCATATCGCGGCAAAAAATCGGGATGAATGGTCCAAAATGCTTGCTTGAACGGCTTATCCGTTTGCTTATTTAGTAGCCGATTACGAATGACTTCTCCCATTTTTGTTTTAGGATGACAAAACAGCTGATCTCCCGCTTGCAAAAGAACCGGTTTATGGTCTAGCGGATTAAATAATGACAGTGGCGTTCGCCCAATGATTTGCCAACCTCCTGGTGTTTCAAGCGGATAAATACCTGTTTGTCCTCCTGCAATTCCAACTGACCCTTTTGGTATAGATGCCTGAGGTTTTTCCTTTCGCGGGGTGGCTAACCTTTCGTCCATTCCACCTAAGTATGGAAAGCCAGGAGCGAACCCAATCATATAAACTAGATAGTCTCCTGATGAGTGCACCTTGATTACTTCTTCTTCCGTTAGTTGATGATAGTTTGCAACATGGGCTAAATCCGGTCCAAACTCATCACCGTAGCAAACCGGTATTTCAACAATGCGAGATGTTAATTCACCTTCAGCTTTTGGGATTTGAAGAAGCGCTTCTACTTTACTTTTTACGATTTCATAGGGGGCTTTTCCAATTCGATTAAAAAAGTAGTGGGGCTTATAGTAAATCGTTACAGTTGTAAAAGCAGGTACATATTCAATCATGCCTTCAAAACGATTAGCTTCAAGAATTGCTATAAACTGCTGGATATTTGTATGTATTGTTGGATGAATAACCTCACCGAATGAGACAACGATGCCGCTATCTCCCAATGGATAAATGTTGTATTCAGTGTTCACTCGTTATCCACTCCTTTCTTCTCTTCTATTGTCTCTTGAATGTAATCGTTCAATTCCTACCTCAAAAAAATTACAGACTACGTTTCACTTAATCAAAAGAATCTCATTGTTTCAAGTTTTCAATCATAATTGTGCCAAAAGAAACAGATTACAATCTAGCCAAGCAAAAGAAAAAGCACTAAAGAACTAAGAGAATTTTCCTTCTCAGTTCTTTAAATGCCTCTTCTTGCGAAATCTACAAATCGAAATTTATCCAATCTGTGTCTCGATTCCGTATATTGAAATAAACTTGCATCGTTAAGATAAACATAATTTCGTACAACGACGATGTGGGTATAGTCTTTTAAATCTAAATAGCGCTCATCGTCTTCCGTTACTTCATCTACAGAAATTTCTTTTTTAGCAAAACTGATGCTTAAACCTACTTCTTTTTCTAAGTACTCATAGATAGACCCTTCACAAATTTCACGAGTTAAATGAGGAACCTTTTTTTGTAAAAAGAAATCTTTGTCTAAGATAATTTTTTCACCATCTATTGCACGTGCACGTACCACCTTCCAAACTGAGTCTCGCGATGTACTGTTTAGCTGCGTACACAACTCACTATCAGGCTTAATTAACTCAAATTCCTCAACCACTGTTCTTGATTCATGCCCAAGTTTTTCTGCCATCTCTTTAAAACTAACAAGACCTGAAATCGGAAAATCAAAGCGAGATACTTCTAAGACATAAGATCCCTTGCCTTTAATCTTTTGAATATAGCCGTTTTGTGATAAAAGGTTCAAGGCTTTTCGAATGGTTTCACGAGACGTGTTATACGTCACAACCAGCTCATTTTCTGAAGGTAGCTTCGTATGAGGCGGCCATTTCTTCTGTTTAATGTTTTCCACTAGTTCTTCATAGATTTGCATAAACTTATTTTCTTTCATGACTTCACCTACCTTCATTTATTTTATAAAAAGAACGATGAGCTGTCACTCATCGTTCACTTTTTAAGGCGATATACAATTGATTCATAAGGACGAAGCTGAACTTTAGCATACTCTAAAGCTGAATCATCATAGTTTGATAATAAAATTTCGCATTTGTATCCTTCAACATCAACCGTTTCAGGTAGTTCAAACGTTACGTCTTCCCCATAGAAATTATTCACTACGAGCAGCTTTTCATTAGCTCCGTTTCGCACGTATGCAAATAGCGCTGGGTGATCGCTTAAAATAAGCTCATAGTTTCCGCTTGTAATAATATCATACTGTTTTCTAAGCTTAATCAGCGCTTGGTAATGATAAAAAACGGATGTTTTATCTTCTAAAGCACGCTCTACATTTAATTCCCTATAGTTGGAAGCAACATTAATCCAAGGCGCTCCTGTCGTAAAACCCGCGTGCTCTTTATCATTCCACTGCACTGGTGTGCGCGAGTTGTCGCGAGACTTTGCTTTTAAGATTGAAATAATCTCTTTCTCACTCATGCCTTCGTTACGCTTAATGTCATAAATGTTAAGTGACTCTACGTCACGATAGTCGGAAATATCATTGAAACCTGGATTTGTCATCCCAATTTCTTCACCTTGATAAATATAAGGCGTACCTTGCATCATATGAATAGTCGTAGCAAGCATTTTAGCAGACTTCTCATGAAATTCCTTGTCGTTTCCATAGCGAGAAACTATCCTTGGCTGATCGTGGTTACACCAAAACAGTGCGTTCCACCCTCCACCTCTGTTCATCTCAACTTGCCATGTTGATAATATCTCTTTAAGCTTTAGAAAATCAAATTCACCTACTGACCACTTTTCACCATTAGGATAATCGACCTTTAAATGGTGAAAGTTAAACGTCATGCTTAATTCTTGGCGGTCGGGACGCGTATAGTTGATACAATGATCAATCGTGGTTGAAGACATTTCACCAACCGTCATACTATCGTATTTTGAAAACACTTCTTCGTTCATTTCTTTCATATACTCGTGAACACGAGGTCCATCTGTATAAAACTTACGACCGTCTCCAGGAGGAACCGTCCCGTCGTCATCTAAAAATCGCTGATCCTTCGAAATTAGGTTAATAACATCTAAGCGAAAGCCATCAACACCTTTTTCGAACCAAAAGTGCATCATATCATACACTTGCTTACGAACCGTTTCATTTTCCCAGTTTAGGTCCGCTTGGGTTACGTCGAACAAATGAAGATACGATTGATCCGTTAGTTCATCATGCTCCCACGCGGAACCGCCAAATTTAGAAATCCAGTTCGTAGGCGCAGAGCCATCTTCTTTTTCGTCTTTCCAAATGTAAAAATCACGGTACGGATTATCCTTTGATTTTCGCGCTTCCTGAAACCACTCATGCTCTGTTGATGTATGGTTTACTACAATATCCATAATGACTTTAATATCGCGACTATGAGCTTCTGTTAATAAGCGTTCAAAGTCTTCCATCGTTCCATACTCACTGTGAATTGAAAAATAATCACTAATATCGTATCCATTGTCGCGCTGAGGCGATTGATAAATTGGGGTAAGCCATACGACATCAACCCCAAGTGTATTTAAATAATCTAGCTTCTCTATAATTCCGTTAATATCTCCAACGCCATTCCCAGACGTATCATAAAAACTTTTCGGATAAATTTGATAAACAACCGACTTTTTCCACCACGGCTGCGTCATCTTCATCACCATCACTTTCTATACAAATCATTTTGTCATCATGCTTTTTTCTTTTGTAACGTTCCAAAAAGTAGCGTTAAAACAAACGGCACAACGACTACAATTGCCATCCCGATTAAAAAAGCTCCCCAATCACTTGGTAAAATGGATAGCGGTGCAGGAATTCCTCCCACTCCAATTGATGCTGCTTTTACCCCGTTCATTGTGACAATAACGCCTGCAATAGCGGAACCAATGATAGCTGAAATAAAAGCAAATCGATAGCGTAAGTTTACTCCAAACATAGCGGGCTCCGTAATTCCTAACCATGCAGATACTCCTGATGTTAATGATAATCCGCGCAGCTTTTCATCGTTTTTAGCTAATGTCATCATGGCAAATGCAGCTGACCCTTGCGCAATGTTTGATAATGCAACCATTGGCCATAAGAACGTGCCACCGATGCTACCAATCAGCTGAAGATCAACGGCTAAGAACGTATGATGCATTCCCGTAATAACAAGAGGTGCATACAACCCACCGTAAATGATACCACCGATAAACGGAGCTGTTTCAAACAGCCACACCACCCCTGCTGTAATGACGTTTCCCATCGCAAACGTTACAGGTCCAATGGCAATGAATGCAAGGAATCCAGTAACTAGTAGCGCAACAGGTGCTACAACTAAAAGCTGAAATCCATCTGGAATTCGCTTTCTTAAAAAGAGTTCAATTTTAGCAAGTACTAATGATGCAACTAATACAGGTAGTACTTGACCTTGATAGCCTACCTTTTCAACTTCTAACCCAAATAAGTTCCACGTATCAATGTTACCTTTTTGAAGTGCTTCACCATATCCCCATGCATTTAATAAGTCTGGGTGAACAAGCATTAATCCTAGCACAATACCTAGTAGCGGACTTCCTCCAAAACGATTAACAGCTGACCAACCAATGAGACCCGGTAAAAAGACAAATGCGGTATTTGATATCAAGTTGATCATACTCGCTAAATCTTTCCACTGTGTATGAACATCTACGAGAGACTTATCATCATAGAAGATTCCTGCCCCGGTTAAAATATTGTTAATCCCCATTAACAAACCAGCCGTTACGATGGCAGGTAAGATTGGGATAAAGATGTCAGCTAAGGTTTTAATAGCTCGCTGCAATGGGTTTAAATTTTTCGCAGCTTCATTTTTCACTTCTTCTTTTGATAATTCTCCGATACCTGTAATCGTTACCATTTCTTTGTATACTTTATCAACTGTTCCCTGACCAATGACCACCTGGAATTGTCCATTTGTTGAGAAGAAACCTTTGACTAAATCATGATTATTTAGCGCTTCTTCATTTACTTTCTTTTCATCATGCAGCACTAAGCGCAAGCGCGTTACGCAATGAGTTGCTGCTGAAATATTTTCTTTTCCCCCAACGGCTTCAATAATCTGCTCAACAGATGTACGATTTACAGCCATAATCCTCTTCCTCCTTGTTATCGCTTTCATCTCTTATAAAAAAGTACCCTTATTTTTAATTACCCTAACGCATAGAAAAAGATAGCGCATTCAAAACTTGTATATACATGTATTGTGTGTTCTATATTAACCTGTATATACAAGTTAGTCAACAGAAAAAAGCATTCTTTAAAAGAATGCCTCGGTTACACATGTGAATTTATCGTGTTTTTCTTTTGATTGAACCATTTGTCAATTAGACCGCTACCTAATAGTACACCCGCTACAATAAATAGGAAGCCAAATAGCTGAGCTGCTTGTATTTCTTCTTTTAAGAAAATAGCTGAGCTAACAAGCGCAAAAAAAGGATTTAAATTGACAAAAATAGATGACTCTGCCGGTCCAATATGTTGAACAGCTTGATTGTAGACCATATGCCCAAATGCTGTTGCGAGCAGCGCAGAACCTAAGAACAATAGCCACAAGTCCACTCTTGTTTGTGCCATCGTTTGTAATCCATTCGGCTCTAAAATAAAGCTAATCCCAAGTAAAAAAGCTGAACCGGTTACCAGCATCCACCCCGTCATCAAACGCGCATCCAACGTTGTTGAAGCACGTCGAATAAATACATAACTAATGGCTTGCGTTAAGATTGATAAAAAGACAAACAAATCACCCTTTGTTCCACCTGTGACCGCTCCGCTTCCAGCTAATACGATAAAAGCAACTCCAGAAAAACCGCTCACTACGCCGATAAATCGGAAAAATGTTAGCCTCGTACCTAAAAAGAAAACCGCGCAAATTGTCGTTAAAATTGGACTCAAGCCTAAAATTAACGCCCCGTTTGATGCACTGGTTTCTTTTAACCCCGTTGACAAAAAGAAGTGATGACAAACAACGTTAAAGAACCCAACCATCGTAATAAACAAAAGCTCTTTCAGGGTAATTTTGCGTAGTGACTTTGTGACTTTAAGAAAAACCAAAACGGCAATTCCCGCAAAAAGAATTCGAAAAGCCGTCATCGTAACGGGAGCAAATGCGCCTACGAGTAGCTTTAACGCAACGACGTTTACCCCCCATAGCAACATGACGAATACTAAAACACCGTAAATCTTATACTTATTCAATGACTCTCCCACCTAACCTACCGTTCTTATCCATTATTTTCAACTTCTCTATTGTAACGCTAATATAGTTGAATTTCTAGATATTCTTCACTCGAAATAATTACGAAAATCGACTCTTCGTGATATGATAGCGTAGCAATTACACAGAAAAAGGAGCGCTTATACATGATCGAGATACGACTCGCCGGCGACAGCAAAGAAATTGAAGAAATGATTAAAAGCTTCGAAAAGCATTACGATGTCAAACATCAATCTCTTGAATACAATCGAAGCAATAACCCAAAGTATGCGAATCGTAAAACGACGCGGGTTTATTTATCGATGGGGTTAAAACAAGGAAACTAATTTATCTTACTTTTACAAATACTTCAGTCTGTATTATAATTCCATTAATATTTCATAGATAGAAAGAGGTTACGACATGGATCAAACCATCGTTTTAGTTGGATTTATGGGCGTGGGGAAAACAACGATTGGACAAGCACTTGCCCGTAAACTCGATTTTCAATTTATTGATACGGACCAGCGTATTGAAGCCGAAATGGGCATGCAAACAACAGATATTTTTCGCGTTCACGGAGAAGCATTTTTTCGACAAAAAGAAAAAGAAACGATTACGCAGCTTGTAAAAAAGAAAAAGACTGTTTTGTCTCTTGGAGGAGGCGCTTTTTTACAAGCTGCCATTCGAGATACCTGCTTGCAAGACGGTATTGTTATTTGTTTATCTCTATCTTTTGACGGTTGGAAAGAACGGTTAGATGATTTACTTCCAACGCGCCCTGTTTTACAAGGAAAGAGTTTAGTGGAAATAGAAGAACTATTTTATAATCGCCAAGCTATTTATCAATCTCACCATAAAAAAGTTGTAACGGATGCCTTAACACCTGAAGAAGTGGCTGATGAAATTATTGAGTTTGTTCTTAAGAAAAACTAAAAGACGCCTTCTGCTTTCGTGCAGAAGGCGTCTTTTCTTAATGACTCATCATATAGAAGTTAATAAAAAAAGCAATTGTGATAATGTACATCATCCAGTGAATTTCTCGGTAGCGTCCAGTGAAGAGCTTAATAGCGGTATACGAAATAAAACCAAACGCCAACCCTTCAGCGATGCTGTAAGTTAACGGCATCATAATAATGGTTAAAAACGCTGGAACCACTTCCGTAAAATCATCAAAGTTGACGTTTTTAATATCGCTAAGCATTAAAGAGCCAATAATAATTAGCGCTGGCGCCGTTGCAACCGATGGAATAAAGTCGATTAACGGAGCGAAGAAAAGGGTACATAAAAACAGAACAGCTACCGTTAATGCTTTTAACCCAGTACGTCCACCTTCTGCAATTCCTGTTGCATTTTCGATGTACGTGTTTAAAGCTGTACTACCGAAGATAGCGCTCGCCATTGTTCCAACTGAATCCGCTGCTAATGCGCGATTTAAATTTGGAATCTTGCCGTTCTCATCAACTAAGTTTGCTTTTTTCGATAAACCAATTAGCGTTGCAAGCGTATCGAAAAGTTCTACAATTGTAAATGAGAAGACAACGGAAAAGATCCCGTAAGCGATGGCACCTTTTAAATCCATTTGCATAAACGTGTCACCAATTGTTGGTGGGGTCGCTGAAAACACGTCGCTGATAGCGGTTGGTGGTGCTTGAAACCCAACAACCATTGCTACTGCAGTCGTTGCAAAAATACTAATAATTAGCGCACCCTTTACGTGTTTAGCCATTAAAACAGCTGCCAAAATCAAACCGAATATTGTCAATAATGGCCCCTTGTCCAACACGTTTCCAACGCCAACAAATGTTGATTCATTGGCTACAACAAGCCCTGCATTTTTTAATCCTATAAACGCAACAAACAAACCAATTCCAACAGCAATTGATGCTTTTAGAACGTTGGGAATGGCATCGACGATTTTGCTACGAATACCGGTTACGGTTAATAAAAAGAATAAAATACCAGATATAAAGACAGCACCAAGAGCCGTTTGCCACGATAGGCCTTGTCCTAGCACAACCGAATACGTAAAGAATGCATTTAATCCCATACCAGGACCAGTAACGATTGGAAAGTTAGCCCATAGCGCCATAAGTATTGTACTGAATACAATGGCATAAATCGTTGCTGCTAACGCTGCTTCTTTCGGAATACCAGCGTCAGATAAAATAAGCGGATTGACGATAACCATGTAGCTAACGGTCATAAAAGTGGTTAAGCCCGCTAAAATTTCTTGTTTTGGCGTTGTTTGACGTTCCGAGAGTTTAAACACGCGCTCTAATATACTACTACGCTCCAAAACATGCGCCTCCCTGTTTATTGTTATAACATAACCTCAATCTGTGATGATCAGGCGTCTTGAACAACTAATTTCTTCATTAGAGCTCATACAAAAACATAATAAGCGGCAGAGAGAACTCCACCACTTATTATGGCTAGAATGTACACTTTTCACATCTTGAAGTAAAATCTTTTGTCCTATTATAGTCCTAATTATGAAAGATGCAAAGGCGGAAAACGTTATCATAATAAAACTTTTTATATTCTATTTATTTTTAATTTTCAAATTAACGATACTAGTAAAAAGTTTAGCTGCTTTTTTACGACGTAAGCAGCGCTACTCTTTTTAATAAACGCTCGATAGTGCCATTGGCTTCTTTTAAAACAATTCTCTCATCAATTGTTTTTAAGACTCGGTTATCCATCACAATTTGGCCATCCACCATCGTTATTTCCACATCTCCTCGCGTAGCTGAATAAACAACGCGCGAGATTGGGTCCACACCATATGATGGAAACGTATGAAGCTGATAAAGGTTCAGCATAGCTAAGTCGGCTTTTTTCCCAACCTCAATACTTCCAATTTCATTTTCAAGCCCAACAGCTTTGGCTCCACCAATCGTTGCCATTTCAAGCACATGCTTCGCATTCATCGCTGTAGGTCCATAGGACGGCTTATGAATCGTTGCTGCAAGGCGCATTTCATTAAACATATCGAGGTTATTATTACAAGGCGCGCCATCTGCTCCTAAACTTAGACAAATGCCCTGTTCATGAAGATGTGGAATCTCAGCAAATCCCGAAGCAAGTTTCATATTTGAGCCTGGGCAATGACTCACCTTTACTCCTCTATCTTTAATCACTGCCTTTTCCTGGTCATTCAGCCAGACGCAGTGTGCTAAAATTAACCGCTCATTGGCTAACCCTAAGTGATCTAAGTATAAAATATTTCGCATGCCTGTTTCTTCTTCTACAATTCGAATTTCCTCCTGGTTTTCAGACGCATGCGTATGTACATGCACACCGTAAGTCGCGGATAAGTGCGCAACTTCTCTTAGTAAATCTTCCGTACACGAAATAACAAATCGGGGAGAAAACGCGTACTGAATGCGGTCATTATAAGATCCGTGCCATTTCTCAAGCAGCTTAACACTTTCCGCAATTGAGGAAGCGGTTGTTTCCTGTAATGTTTTTGGCATGTTGTCCGCCTTTTTATCCATCATTACTTTACCAGCAATGGCGCGAATACCACTTTGTGCAATAGCTTCAAATGCCGAATCAGTATGATGCACGGTTTCCATATCCACGATAGTTGTAGTGCCACTTTTAATGAGCTCGCCAATACCTAATAATGCGGAGTAATAAATAGATTCTTCATCATGCGCAGCTTCTAAAGGCCATATTTTCTTTTGAAGCCAATCCATCAACTCCAAGTCATCGCCTTGTCCGCGAAACATCGTTTGGCATAAATGAATGTGAGTATGAATGAAACCAGGAACAATTGTCCGATTTGTTCCATCAATGACTTTATCGACTTTTTCCGGTGATAACCCTTTACCAATGGCAGCGATACGGTCTCCTACTATGTATAGATCTCCATATACAATGTCATTCTTTTCATTCATCGTAATAATTTCCGCGTTTTTAATTAAAATATGCTGCATTCCTTCAAGCCCCCTACTCTCTCTTTAAATCCATCGTTCTCTTGCGTTTCATTATATATCAAAAATAACTAATTATTCTGTCTATTGAAAAGGTAAAAAAAATTCCTAGCTGATTTACGCAGCTAGGAAGGTGGATCCACGAAAAATCCCAAGTCCCTTTTTCAAGAGGTTATACGAAATCGCAGGAGAATAATGTGATCTTGAATACATCATATTCTCTTTTTAACAGTAATGCCAGGAAAATGTCAGAAAACCTTACATACTTTTTTATATTTACATTTCTCCGATGTATTTCAACACATTTATTATTAAATTGTTTTAAAAGAAATTTGTCGTTTTTCCAGGAAAATATGGTAAAGTAATAGTCGTTACGATTCTATTTACCTAGTAATTATGGAAAGGGCCGACACCAAATGTTAAAAAAAGAAATGCTTTTTTGTGTATCAATCATACTTTTAGGCTTCACTTTTTTTGCAACAAAACCCGCTTCAGCAATGAGTACGGGATCTGAGCGATATACTATTTCTTCATATGTTGCTTATCTTAATACCCAGGGAGAGTCAGATTCAGCAGAGCAATTTTCAGCTTTATCTCCTGAACAGCAAGAAAAAGTTATCTACTACTTAAATCACCCAGACGAGCTACTTAATTCTATTGAAGTAACGGAATCCGTTGATTACGATGACGCGCCTACAAGCAATACAGCAGTAGCATCTGCATATGCAACGTCACGTTTTTCCACATTATCGTCTGGTGTATCACGCACGGCTTCCTATACAGCACAGTATAAAATTGCAGGGTTTACTACTACGCAAGTGAAAGCTACAGTCTATTATTCCACAAGTGGATCTAACGTTACGTCCGTACAAAGTGTGAGCGGAAAAGTTGTGAAAAACGTCAATCCCCTAGTCTCAATTTCAAAACAAAATTCCAAAACATGGGTCTCTTCTAACCGTGCTTACGGACAAATTGATTGGAATTGGAAGGTTGGGTTCAAAACAGCTGGTGTAAAGCGTCAAACTGTATATGGTACAGCCAGCGGTTCATCAGGTGGTTCATCTTCTACTCTTTAAATGAATGGAGGAGGTATTCCTTATGAAGAAATTGTCGCTGTGGATCATCGGTATCACAATTGCGCTGCTTCTTTTGTTTATTATAGCAGGGTATGCTTCTTTCTATAGCAACTAAGGCAGATTATATTGGTTCACTTCTACTCTTTATCATAGGAAACCCCCGCTTTGTGAAAGCGAGGGTTTTTCTTAACCAATGTATGTGCTTGAGCCTATTTGACTCACAACAAGAGGGAGCTTATCATAATCAACTTCAACGAGGACATCACGATGAACATAAAATTGGCTAAGGTAGCGGAAACCAACACGCGTAATGTATGACGTTAAGTAAGCAGACTCTGTTGCGTTTTCTTTTCTCTTTTCATTTAGCAGTTCAATAATTCCTTCAGCGGATTTAACGCCTACGCCGTGTCCAAAATACAAGTCGTCCCCAACGATAATCGTATTTTCACCTTGCCATTGAGGGGTATCTTCATGGTGATCAGGGTTTTTGAAATAAGCGCAGTCTCCCTCTAAAAAATCATAACCATGATGATTTTGAAGATTTAAATCTTCATCAAATTTACCGCTATATAATACTAAATTCGTAAATAATTGATTAAAATCCCTCTCTCCAATACTCTCCAACACACCTTTATAAAAAACCATAACAATCGCAACCGCACATTCAAACGCATAGAGCGAACCATTAAAGAAAATATCGTTTAATGCGACGGATGGCAACACGTTCTCTTTTAGCTTAAATCCTCCTTTTTCGGTTCGAAGCCAATATGTTTCGTTACATTCAGATTCTTTAAAAGTTGCAAATCTCGCACCACTTCTATACAACAGATACGATGCTTCTACAATTCGTAGGCGGGTAGTCAGCTCAAAATCTAACTGCATAATATTGTCATACCGATAAATTGTTTGATACTGAGCCATTTTTCTCAAAATCTGTGCTTTATTAGCTTCAAGCATGCTATATGGTACTGCATTCATATTTAATGCACGACCCTGCACAATAATAATAAGTGCGTCCCCCTTTCACTTACGTTCTTTTTATCATACGAGTGAAAGAGAGCTTTTATGAGAACGAAAGAAAAGGTGTATTCTAGTCTAGCTCTGCCTGCCTCTTCGTAAATTCGTCTTTTATAGCACAAAGCGTGTCCTCTTCAGTTAATAAACGTAAGCCAATGAGAGCAAGACCTTTTGTCCCTTGAAGTAACCCTTTGTCACCTTCTGGAGATTTAGCTGCTTCACGAAATTCATCAGTGTGCCAAGCCAGCGTTTCAGCACCGATTTTGATATAAGGGTGAATAGTTGGTACCACTTGACTAACATTTCCTGCATCAGATGAGCCAATTCCAGGCTTATGCGCCGTATCTACGTCTTCGCCTAATTCTGTAAATACTTCTTCAAATACTCGATCAAAAGCGCGGTTTAGTTGAATATGATCTACTTTATTTTGAATGAAATATGCGTTAAGTTTAGCACCAGTTGCCATAGCCGCTCCCTTTGCGATTTGCTGTACTCTCTCCGTCACTTGATCACACTCTTTACGCGTTTGTGCGCGAATATAAAAGCGCGCTTTTGCATAGTCGGGAACAATATTGGGAGCCGTTCCTCCGTCTGTAATAATGCCGTGAATTTTCACATCATCCTTTACATGTTGACGAAGTGCGTTCACTCCATTGAATAATTGAATAACCGCATCTAACGCGTTAATGCCTTCTTCAGGAGCTGATGCTGCGTGAGATGCCTGTCCATAAAACTCAAAATCAATAGGATCCACAGCTAGCGTTGTCCCTGTAATACACGTTTCTTTTCCAGGGTGAACCATCATGCAAGCATTTAAGTCTTGCACAAGGCCCGCTTTCACAAAGCTTCCTTTTGCACTTCCATTCGGTCCACCTTCTTCCGCTGGGGTGCCCAACACAACAAGCTCTCCTCCTATTTCGTCAAGCACTTGGCTAAGCGCAATGGCTGCTCCTACGCTAGTTGTTCCAATAATGTTATGACCACAAGCATGTCCAAGCCCTGGAAGCGCATCATACTCCGCAAGAAATCCAATTCTCGGTCCTTTTCTTGCGGATGCTTTTTTTGCTAAAAATGCTGTATCATGTCCAGCTACCCCGCGTTCCACGGTAAAGTCTGCTTCTTCTAGCAGCTTACATAAGAGATAAGATGCAAATTTCTCTTCATTTCCGATTTCAGGATGGTCGTGGATTGCATGACTTGTATCTATGTAAGTTTGAGCTTGTTGGTTAATATACTCAATAACGCTTTCTTTAAGCTTTTCCATCTGTAAATTCATTCTTACACCCCATTTACTAAAAATAAAAAGGAAGCTTCATAGAAGAAGCTTCCTTATCTCAGGCTGTTGAGAAACTTTGTTCTCAACAGCTTTTTTATGTCTGTCTTTTTTTATCAGTGGTAACACTGATAAAAAAAGACTGGAGTTGATGAAACATGATGGGTGCACTTAAAAATCATCGAGATGAACAAGTGACGGTTTCTGTAGAAGATTTAGTTCCTGCCAATCACTTTTTGCGTACAATTGAAGCGACAATTGATTTTAGCTTTATTGAAGAAAAGCTTCTTCCTTATTATTGTGAAGACAATGGACGTCCTTCCATTCATCCCATTACGCTATTCAAAATGATGTTTATTGGTTACTTTTATGGCGTTCG
>NZ_KQ758637.1:0-39021 GCF_001457055.1 Priestia veravalensis
GTATTACAGTCAACGCTGGAGCATCGAGACCTACTTTAAACAGGTCAAAGGCATGGTTGGCTTTAACGGTTATCAAGTCCGGAGTGAACGAGCGATTAAGCGTTTTTGGACCATTGTCCAGTTCACCTATGTTTTTGCGATGTACCTTAGAAAGGCTGCCTTTAACCTAGCCATTCAGTGCATAAGAAAACAAAAAATCGGCAGTATCATTGAGTTTGTGTATCGTGAAACCACAAATGGAACGTCACTTGAGCAAATTAAAAATGAGCTCCAAGTGGCATAGGGTACCTATCATTTCTAATCGAATGGAAATATTTGTATCGAAAAATGCTCATTATCAGTAAAACTTGGTATATCAGTTTAAGCTGATTTATTGTAGCAAATCATTCAATTCATTTTTGTGAACTAAAAAATGGTATAGAAAAAATAATTTGCCTTGTTGTAAAAATAAAAAGGATTTTGTGCATTTATGTAAAAGAATGTTCTTATGTTAAAACCAAGACAAGGGAGAAAGCATTATGACACAAAAAAGAGAATTGAAGCCTGAAACAGTAGCTATTCACGGAGGGCAGGAAGTTGATCCGACGACGTTATCAAGAACAGTCCCAATTTACCAAACGTCTTCGTATGTGTTTCATGATAGTGAACACGCAGCAAGTTTGTTCAGCTTACAGAGTGAAGGAAATATTTACAGCCGCATTATGAATCCAACTACGGACGTGTTTGAAAAGCGAATAGCGCTACTGGAAAAAGGAACGGGAGCGCTCGCGGTAGCATCCGGTCAGTCGGCAATTACGTTTTCAATCTTAAACATTGCGTCAGCGGGCGATGAAATTGTGTCGTCATCCAGTATTTACGGAGGAACGTACAATCTATTCGCCCATACGTTAGGGAAGCTTGGCATCAAGGTGCATTTTGTAGATGCTAGTGACGCTAGCAATTTTGAGCATGCCATTACGGATAAAACAAAAGCCATTTTCGCAGAAACAATCGGTGGTGTCATTGTGGACAGCGGCAAGTTTGATTGGAAAAAAAGCGGGTCAAAAGCTTATTGATTCGGTTCAGCTATTTTCTCATTTAGCGAACGTAGGAGATTCCAAGTCATTAATTATTCATCCAGCGAGTACGACGCATCAACAGCTAACACTTGAAGAACAGATAGCAAGCGGGGTAACGCCAGGGTTAATTCGTTTATCAAATGGAACGGAAGCGATTGACGACATTATTGATGACCTTAAGCAAGCGATAGAATTAAGCCAAGAATAATAAGAAAAAGAGCAAAAGTGTTCATGGTTGCGAACCCTTTTGCTCTTTGTATTGAGTAAATGTAGTAACTTCTCTCAGTAGTAAACAGGAGAGTCAACTATATTCAATGAAAATGTCTTTGTTGTTTCATCTTCTCTACAGTTTAAGAATCCTAACTCTACAAATAAAGATAAGTTCTTATAAACCGTATCGAAGCTGATTCTTTTATTTGTATTCTTCAAGTGATCAATAACTTGCTGAGCAGACAGCTCGGCATCTTGGCGGTCACAAAAAAAAGAGATTAAGACGCGTCTTTGGTTTGTTATGTGATAACCGTTCTGTTTTAAAAAAAGTAAATATTCGTCTGTTGACATGGTTTATATACTCCTTGAAAATTTTTAGTCAGTCAAATCTGTTGAGGAGGACATAAAGGTACAGTGATAAAAGTAGTTTAATGATTGTTGGGACTAGAGGTTTGTATTATTTTATATCCTTCAAAAACAGTATTTCTTAAATACTTGTTTAAACAAGTATAATCGAGAACAGTCTTTATTTACTAGAAATAAAGACTGTTCATATTTAGCTGTTTGATATAAATCTTAACACGCGGCTAACAACCGAGGGAACCATTGAAATATGATTCTCTTCATCAGCTTTATAATACGTTACGTTAAGGTTGCTGCTTGTAGCGGGAAATAACGTATGAAATAGTTCACTTGAATCAGAAATCATAAAGTCAGTTTCTCTAGAGCCCACTGCTAAAAATAGATTCAGCCTGTTTTTTTGTTTGTGAAGATTTGTCATAAATGGTTCTACTCTTGTTAGGATATAGCGGTTATCCCACCAGATAGAAGGGCTAATTGCTATGTAATATTGGAAAGCTGTAGCTTTAATAAACAGCGTATATAAAGCAAATAATCCTCCTAAAGAATGTCCGAATAAAGTTTGATGCAAGACATTTATAGAAAAAGTCTTTTCAATTTGTGGTTTTAGTTCCTCTTCAATGAATGCTAAAAAATTTTTAGCCCCACCTGATTTTCCCGCATCTATACTTCTTCTCGAAGTAGGAGTGAAATGATACAAGCGGTTAGCGGTATCAAAATCTTGGTCCGTTGCATAACCAACTCCTACTACAACAGCAGGAGATACCCCTGTTTTCTCACTTTTTCTAGCCTGCAAACGAACGGCATCTTTAACCGTTTGGAAAAAAGCATTTCCATCTAATACGTAAATTACTGGATAGCCTGTAGGTGGAGGAGGCTGTAGGGGTTTTGAAATCACAATTTCATATTGTGTTTGATCTACCTTAGAAGTAATGGACCAAGATTCCGTACTAGAGTTTGGTTGATAAGTAGAATTGCTCATAGAAATCTCCTCATTCAGTTTGTGACGTACATATCTAAAGTAGGCTTTTTAGATGATAAGCTATCATAGCTAAAGCAAACAGGAGCTCCAGTATATGGGTCCACCATTACGCGTGCTTCGATTTCAAAAACTGTTTTAAGTGTTTCAGGTGTAATGATTTCAGTAGGTTTTCCTACGTTTATTAGCTTTCCTTGTTTCATTGCGATGATTTCATCAGAGAAGCGTGCTGCATGATTAATATCATGCAGCACCATTACAACTGTACAATGCTTTTCTACATTGAGTTCTTCAACAATTTGAAGAACTTCAAGCTGATGAGACATGTCAAGAAACGTAGTCGGTTCATCTAATAGTAGAATATCCGTTTCTTGAGCTAAAGCCATTGCAAGCCAAACCTTTTGGCGCTGCCCACCCGATAGATTAGCAATTTGTCGGTTCTTAAAATCCGAAACATTGGTAATATCCATGGCCCAATTAATTAATTCTTGATCTTGTTTTGTAAGTTTATTTACATTTTTACGATGCGGATATCTTCCGTATGAAATCAGCTCTTCCACTTTTAACTGCCCTGGAGCTGTTGGGTGCTGTGGAAGTAAAGCAAGATGCTTAGCAATCTCCTTTGTATGGATCGTTGCTAAGTCTTTTTCTTGTAGATACACTTTTCCGTTTGTTTGCTTTAAAATTCGTCCAATTGTTTTTAATAACGTTGATTTCCCACAGCCGTTTGGTCCAATAATTGTTGTAATCTTTCCTTCTTGTATGTCTAGATTTAAGTTTTGAAAGATAGGTGATTTGTCGTAGCAAGTTTCTAAATCTTCTACGCGGAGAATGCTCATAAGTAATCTCTCCTTCTAAGCTTTTGCTTTTAATAATAGATACAGAAAATAAGGGACGCCGATAATGGAAATGACGATTCCTACTGCAAGCTCAGCTGGGGCAAATACGGTTTTTCCAATAAAGTCTGAGAACATAACCAATAACGCACCGATTGCGCCACTAACTGGTAAAACATAGCGATGATCAATGCCTACCAGGCGTTTAGCGATATGAGGAGCGATAAGCCCAACGAAACCAATACTACCTGAAACAGCTACGCAGGCGCTTACTAATCCAATACTGGTGATGAGTAAAATGGATTTCTCTTTTTGAACAGATACTCCTAAGCTTTTAACACTTGTTTCTTCCAGTTGAAATAAATCAAGTAAGTACGCTTTTTTATAGATGATGGGTATGAAAAGAATAAGCCAAGGTAGCATAGCTGAAATATATATCCAGTTAGCATCATAGATGCTTCCTGAAACCCAAACAGCTGCCATTTCAAAATCAGTTGCCTTCATCTTTAACGATAAATATAAAGATAAAGATCCGAAAGCAGAACCAATTGCAATTCCTGTTAGTAGAAGGCGAGACACATCAAGTTCGCCGTCTTTCCAAGCGAATGTATAAATTAAGAAAGCGGCTAGTAAACCACCAGCCAGTCCAAAAAGAGGCATCATCATGATAGCAAGCCACCCTGTTGCAGCAGTTTGAAACTGAAAGATAAGCATAAAAATAACGATGGCGGTTCCAGCGCCAGCATTGATGCCCAAAATACCTGGCTCTGCTAATCCGTTTCGAGTTATCCCTTGAACAACTGTTCCTGCAATCCCCAATCCAATTCCTACTAAGAGCGCAATGACAATCCGAGGAAGTCTAAAGTCGAAGATAACTAAATCGTAATCTGGATTTGGATCAATGCGCAAAATTGTTTTTATAATATCCCAGATATTCATGTTAAATAAACCACTGCTTATACTGAAATACGCAGAAATAAAAATTAGAATGGTGATGATAAATAGCGTTGCAATATATTTTTGCTGAGGAGTATTAAGCATGCTTTTCTCCTCCTCGTGTTCGAATTAAATAAAGAAAGAATGGTACACCGATAAGAGATGTAATTACGCCCACTGGTGTTTCAAATGGGGAGTTAATAAACCGGCTGATAATGTCAGATACTACTAGAAAGACACCTCCGATTACACCTGCACAAGGTATTACCCATTTATAATCAATGCCGACTAAAAAGCGGGTGATGTGTGGAATAATCAATCCTACAAAACCTACTTTTCCAACAAGCGCAACAGCAATTCCTGTTAAACAAACAACCGCTAAAAGAGAAAGTAATTTAATAGCCTTCGTACGTTGACCTAGACTAATTGAAACTTCATCACCTAGAGAAAGAATTGTAATTGATTTTGAAATTGACAGTGCTAAAAGGAGTCCAATTAAACCAAAAGGTATCGTTAACTTTAAGAGAGCAGGGTCAATTTGATGAAGCTTTGTATTATACCAAAAGCTAATATCTTGAGAAACTTGAAAATAAGAAGCGATAGCTGCAGAGGTACCACTTAAAAAGGTCCCTATGACGGTACCGATAATTGCTAATCTAACAGGAGATAAGCCGTTTGGAAGTAAAGACCCGAATCCAAATACAATTCCAGCTCCTAAAGCAGAACCAACGATTGAAAATAACACCATTTCTAAAGAAGACATACTAGGAGCAAGCACCATGCAAAGCGTAATAACAAAAGCAGAGCCATCTGTAACCCCCATAATGGAAGGGGATGCAAGATAGTTTCTTGTCATCCCCTGCATAATGGAACCCGATATGGCTAAAAATGCTCCTACAAGTAATGCAGCAACCGCTCTTGGTACGCGCGAAGTAAGAATTATATTATGATCCAGGTTTGCTTGGTCATAATGAAAAATAGCATTCCATACGGTTTTAATTCCAATATTATCGGCACCATATAGGATTGATAGAATAAGAGAACCAACCACAAATAAAGGAGCCACTACTAAAATGAGCACTGGTAACCAAGTTGTTTTTGTCATATCGGTTAACACCTGTTATTTTGTTAAATCTTTTGATGCTGCTTCTAAAAATTTGGTTTTACTCCATGCTGTACCGCCTTGAGCAAGAGGGTCTACAGAATTAACAAATATTTTATCATTTTTAGCAGCATTCATACTTTTCCAAATAGGGTTGTTTTCTAATTCTTCTAGTCCTTTAGGTTGATTAGCGTTTTCGCTCTCGGCGAATTGTAAAAAGATATAATCAGGGTTCATCTTAGCCATCTGTTCTACTGAGATCATTTCTTGAGCTTTTACACTTTTAATTTCTTCTGGAACAGCAATGCCTAAATCATTGTATAGTACAGGATTTAAATAAACATCCTGTGGATACAGGTTAAGATTACCATTGCGTACTCTAGCTACGATAACCTTTTTATCAGTTAGTTGATCGCCAATTTTCGCTTTTGTTTCCTGAGCATTTTTCGTATAATCTGAAATGATTTTCTCCGCCTTATCTTCTTTACCAGTAAGCTCGGCCATTAAGCGCAAGTTAGCTTCCCAGTTTGTTGAAATATGAGAATAAGGGAAGGTTGGACCAAGTTTTTCTAATTGTTGCGTAACATTTTCGGGAGATTTAGAAGTCCAGAAAATAACATCAGGTTTTAAGCTTAAGATAGTCTCGTAGTTTGGTTGCATTTTTTCTCCTAGTGATTCAGCACCTTGTAGCTCTTTAGCTAAATAAGAAGGTAGCTCACCACCTACTGTAATTGTCCCAACAGGTTTTACTCCTAATACGGCCGCATCTTCCATGGATTCTAAGCTAGCTGCTGCAATTTTCTTAACATTTGTAGGAACAGTATAGGTTTTATCAAGGTATGTAATTTCTCTTGTTTCCTGTTTTGCTTCAGTTTTTTCTTTATCTTTGGCGTTTGTTTCTTGCTTTGTGTCAGACTGTGAAGTTGTTTCAGTGCTACCACAAGCGGCCAGGTTAATACTAATAACAGTTGCCATACTAGCTAAAAATAATTTTTTCTTTACGTTCATCGTTTTATTGCCCCTTTTTAAATGAATTTTAAATTTAAATACTGAATATTAAGAAAATAACGTGTGTGCTGGGTATATTTATCACCTCCTCCCTCAATAATTGAAAATGATTATCAGTATCAATTACTTGCATTGACAAGTATATAACTATGTAAAGATCATTTCAAGAAGAATTTATCTTTATTTATTAAAAATTTTCTAATTAAATAAAAATGGTTAATAAGACCATATTTTATAAAAAAAAGAAAATATGGTTGACATAACTATTGAGAATGTTTATCATTTGACTTGTTTAAATGATAACACTTCTCAATGGTTTTTGGTAGTTTTAAACAAAAAATAAAAGGAGGGCTTATGTGAACACAACTGAACGAAAAGAAGTAGTAATTGTTGGAGCAGAGCAAAAGCAAGTTAAATCAAGGTTTGAAGCCAAAGAGTATCAAATCTTTGTTTCAAAACCTTCAAGTGAACCGCCTGAGAATGGTTATCCAATTATCTATGTATTAGATGCAAACTCCATCTTTGGTACTGTTGTTGAAGCGATGCGTTTGCAAAGTGGTAGGTCAGAAAAAACGGGCGTAGTTCCGGCAATTATTGTTGGAATCGGTTATCCGGTTGATACGCCGTTTTCTGTAGAGCGATATTATGACTTTACATTCCCATCTACAAATGAAGAGTTACCGATTTCACCATCTGGAAGGGCGTGGCCTAAACACGGGGGGGCTGAAAACTTTTTGCGTTTTATTGAGGAAGACTTAAAACCTATTATGCATCGAGATTTTCATGTAGATCAAAATAAACAAACAATTTTTGGTCATTCCCTAGGAGGGCTTTTTGTTCTTAGCACATTGTTAGTAAAGCCTCATACATTTCAAACCTATATAGCTGGAAGTCCATCGATTCATTGGAATAAACGGTTATTTTCGCAGCTGGAAGAGCAGTTTCAAGAAAAAGCAAGAAAAGAAAAAATTAATGTTAATGTTTTAATTAGCGTAGGAGAATTAGAAAAACACCATAAAAGCGGTATGAACGATAATGCGTTTCAATGTTCCAATCGATTCAAGAAGTATGGACTACACGTTGAATTTAAGGAGTTTGAAGATGAAGGTCACCTTTCCGTACTGCTTCCGCTAGTTAACAAAGCAATAAGGTTTTCATCCGTTGTTTAATAAGGCATTTCTTACGCTTTAAGAAATGATGAAAAGGCAGCAGTCTACCTCTTTTTAAGTGATAACGATAATCTTTATCAATTAATTGAAATCAAAGTAAACTATAGTAATGGAAGGCAGGGGAGTACCTAAATGGAAGCTGAGGAATTAAAAGGAAAGGTAGCACTTGTAACAGGCAGTGCTCAAGGGATTGGAAAAGAAATTGTACGAAAATTAGCTAAGTTTGGTGCGAGAGTTGTTGCAACAGATAAAAATATAGAAAAACTACAAATGCTAAAAGAAGAGTTACAGTCTAAAGGTTTGGACGTAACGGTATATGAAATCGACGTAAGTAATTATAAAGAAGTTAATAAAAAAGTTGATTTAGTTGAAGAACAGATAGGGCCAATTGAAATTCTTATTAACGTTGCTGGCATATTGAAAATGGATACAATCGAATCTATTAGAGAAAAGGATTGGAATGATATATTCTCTGTGAATTCAACAGGGGTATTTAATGTCTCGCAAGCTGTAAGTAAAAAAATGATTTTGCGGCAAGGTGGAAATATCGTCACTATCGGTTCAAATGCAGCTCATGTACCTCGAGTATCGATGGCTGCTTATGCTGCATCAAAAGCGGCAGCGACAATGTTTACAAAGTGCTTAGGGCTGGAATTAGCCAAGCATAACATCCGTTGTAATTTAGTTTCACCAGGCTCTACAGATACGGAGATGCAGTGGTCTTTATGGGATAGCGATAAAGGTGCTGAGACCGTCATTCAAGGAACACCTGAAAACTTTAAGGTAGGAATCCCTTTGAAAAAAATTGCAAAGCCTTCTGATATTGCGAATGCAGTTCTGTTTTTAATTTCTAGTCAGGCTAGTCATATTACGATGAACGACATGTGCGTAGATGGAGGAGCTACTTTAGGAGCATAACATTCAACGTCATCTGTCAAATGGAGGTATAGACATTATGAACAATACTAATCAAACGATTCTCTTAGAAAAACACCTGTTGGCTGATTATCAACCAGGAGATTTTTTTCTAGCTTCTCCAAGCAATACTGTTTTAGGAAAAGGTGTTTTTGCGCAAGTTCCTCGCGATCATACCAATGATAACCAGCTAAAAGGCTTAGCAAATCGTATTTCAGATACATTGATAAATGCAAAATTGGCTGGGCATTCAAAACCAATTGTTGTTGGAGCTGTACCATTCGATTATCAAAACAGCGCTCAGTTAATTATACCTAAGCATGTAGAGATATCTGAATCAGAAAATATTCCAGTAGAGAATGAAGCACCATCTGCTGCAGAGGTTTCATACCGTATTAAATCCGTACCTTCCCTTGAACAATACAAGCAAGGGGTAGCGAAAGGTATTGCACAGATAAAAGACGGAAATCTTCAAAAGATTGTATTATCTCGTTCACTGCATCTTATGGCTTCGCAGCAAGTGAATGTGCCTGCATTGTTAAGTAGTTTAGCACAGCATAATCATCAAGGTTATACGTTCGCTGTTAATTTGAAAGACGAAGGTCATAAGGACAGTCATCATTCCCCTGAACGCACATTAATTGGTGCTAGCCCTGAATTATTAGTTTCTAAGGCAGGCCCAAAAATAGTGGCTAATCCACTTGCAGGATCTAGACCTCGCAGTGCAGATCCTGTTGAAGATGAAAGAAGGGCAGCAGAGCTTTTAGCATCGGAAAAAGATTTGCATGAGCACGCAGTGGTTGTACAGGCAGTAGCAGAAGCTCTTAAGCCATATTGTAAAACGCTAGAAGTACCGAGCCAACCATCCATTATGCATACGGAAACGATGTGGCACTTGTCTACAGAAATTCGCGGTGAAATAGTAAATTCTTCAACATCTTCTTTCCAATTAGCAAGTGCTCTTCATCCAACTCCAGCTGTTTGTGGTACGCCAACAGAAGCAGCTAGAGAATCAATCTATGAAATTGAGCCATTTGACCGAGCTTTTTTCACAGGTATGGTCGGGTGGTGCGATGAAAATGGTGATGGAGAGTGGATTGTCACAATTCGTTGTGCTGAGATTGAAGACTGCTCAATTAAATTGTTTGCCGGTGCAGGAGTGGTTGGGGCATCTAAGCCAGAAGAAGAACTAGCTGAAACATCTGCTAAGTTTCGTACCGTTCTAAAGGCTATGGGAATTGAAGAAGAACGGTTTATATCGAATGTGGAGGAATGATGATGTTAAAGGATTGCCCACTGTGGCCTAAAGAGTTTCAAGAGCTTTACAGAAAAGAAGGGTGCTGGAGGGGAGAAACGTTTGGGGAAATGCTAGAGAAGCGTGCAAACTCTTATGGTGATTGCGTTGCGCTCACATGCGGTGCAAGGAACGTAAGTTATGCAGAGCTAGATAAACGAGTTAATGAGCTGGTGTCAGGGTTCCTAGCAATAGGCCTGAAAAAGAATGATCGGGTTGTGATTCAACTTCCAAACATCATTGAATTCTTTGAAGTATGTTTTGCCCTGTTTAAAATTGGTGCACTGCCTGTATTTGCACTTCCAACTCATCGCAGTAGTGAAATTAATTATTTTTGTCAGTTTGCTGAGGCCACTGCATATGTCATTGCAGATAAGCATGCTGGATTCGACTATAGATCATTAGCTCGTCAAGCTAAGCAAAGCGCTCCTAGTTTAAAGCATGTCATTGTAGTTGGCGACTCTCAAGAATTTGTGAATTTATCTACACTATATCGTAAACCAATTCAAAAAAAGCTAGAGGTTTCACCGAGTGATATAGCATTCTTACAGCTATCAGGTGGAAGTACAGGACTATCTAAACTAATACCTAGAACGCATGATGATTATATTTATAGTTTAAGAACTAGTAACGAAGTATGTGGAATGAATGAGAAAAGCGTATATTTATGTGCTCTTCCTGTTGCTCATAATTTTCCTTTGAGTTCGCCAGGGGTACTGGGAACACTCTATGCAGGAGGAAGAGTGGTTCTGTCACCAGGACCGAGTCCAGATCAAGCCTTTCCTCTTATTGAAAAAGAACGTGTGACCATTACGGCACTGGTGCCTCCGCTTGCTTTAGTATGGTTAGAAGCAAAAAGTTCGCGCCATTATGATTTTTCTAGTTTACGAGTTATGCAGGTAGGAGGTGCCAAGCTAAGCGCTGAAGTGGCAAGGCGAATAAAGCCTACGTTCGATTGCTTGTTACAACAAGTATTTGGAATGGCAGAAGGCTTAGTAAACTATACGCGCTTAGATGATGACGAGGAAACAATTATTTTCACTCAAGGAAAGCCTATGTCTCCTTATGATGAAATACGTGTCGTTGATGATAATGACGAGGACATAGGGATTGGGAAAGTAGGACATCTTTTAACAAGAGGACCTTATACAATTCGTGGATATTATAAAGCTGAAGAACATAACGCAAAAGCGTTTACGACGGATGGTTTTTATCGTACAGGTGATTTAGTAAGCGTTGATTCAAAAGGCTATCTAACGGTAGAAGGGCGTGACAAAGATCAAATTAATCGAGGAGGTGAAAAGGTAGCTGCTGAAGAGGTTGAAAACCACCTTCTAGCTCATGCAGATATACACGATGTCGCAATTGTAGCCATGCCGGATCAATATTTAGGAGAGCGATCTTGCGCGTTTGTGATTCGTCGCCCGCATTCCACAATCGCAAGCAATGAGCTGAAAAGTTTTTTAAAGAAGCGTGGCTTAGCAACTTTTAAAATTCCCGATCGAATTGAATTTGTTGAAGAATTTCCATACACACCATTAGGCAAAGTCAGCAAAAATAAACTGCGCCAACAGATTGCAGACCAATTAATGAAGACAGTTAACTAATCAAAAACCAAATTAAAAATGAAGGAGTGATTTGATGGCAATTCCAGCTATCACACCATATGTAATGCCTGAACAATCTAATTTACCTAAAAATAAAGTTTCTTGGAGCGTAAATCCAAACCAAGCCGTGTTATTAATTCACGATATGCAACAATATTTTCTTAATAATTACACGCTTTCTGAATCACCTATTCCTGAACTGATTGAACATGTTAAAGCTTTAAAGGAAAAGTGCATTGAGCTAGGAATTCCAGTTGTATATACGGCACAACCAGGAAATCAAAAGTTAGAAGACCGAGCGTTATTAACAGATTTCTGGGGGCCTGGACTTGAAGATGATCCTACGCAAACAAAAGTTATTGATGAATTAGCCCCAAATGAAAATGATACGGTATTAACAAAATGGAGATACAGTGCCTTTAAGCGCACAAAATTAAAAGAAATCATGAAGCAACAAGATAGAAATCAATTAATTATTACAGGGGTTTACGCGCATATCGGTTGCTTAACAACAGCAAATGAAGCATTTATGGAAGATATTCAATCCTTCTTGGTAGCAGATGCTATAGCTGACTTTTCATTAGAGCATCACAAAATGGCCATACAATATGCAGCTGAACGCTGCGCAGTTACCGCTTCTACGGCTCAAGTACTAGATCAGCTACAAGCTAATACAAGCTTAGTTGCTAAAGGTTTTACATTAGATGAACTAAAGGAAGAGGTCGCTAAGTTATTAGAAGAATCTACTTCAGAAATTAAAGAAGATGAAAACCTCATTGACAGAGGCTTAGATTCTATTCGAATGATGAGTCTAGTAGAAACTCTTCGAGGTAAAGGGGTTGATGTTAACTTTATGACACTAGCAGAAGAACCAACGATTTTAAAATGGTGGGAGTTAGTTTTAGATAAACAATTAACAGAAGTAGTAAATGCAGAATAAGGTAGAAAGGAGAGAGAAGATGGTAAGCAATCAACAGGAGCGCTGGACTTTGTCCGGCGCACAATCTGGGATTTGGTTTGCTCAACAGTTAGAACCAAATAACCCAATTTACAATACAGGTGAATATATTGAAATAAATGGACCCGTTGACATTGAAACATTTCAAAAAGCGGTTCAATATACAATTCTCGAAGCTGATGCTCTCCATATTCGCTTCGAGAACGGTGAACAAGGACCTCAGCAAAGAATTGAAAAACCAGACGTATTTAAACTGCAGTTTTCTGATTTGAGTGATCAGCCAAATGCCGAAGAGTTAGCAAAAGAAGAAATGCTTAACGATTTGAAAATGCCAATTGATCTTGAAAAAGATCCGCTTTTTAATCAAGCTTTATTTAAAGTTAATAATCATCGCTTTTTATGGTATCAGCGAATCCATCATATTGTCATGGATGCGTTTGGCTTTTCACTTATTTCGCAGCGCGTGGCGACACTTTATACGGCATTAATGAATGACAACAATTATGAAGAAAGGTTCTTCAATTCATTTCAATCTGTGTTAGAAGAAGATGAGGCTTATCGTCATTCAGAAAGTTTTATAAACGATCAAGAATTTTGGGTTAATCGTTTCGAGGAAAATCTAGAAGTTGCAAGCTTATCCAATCAGGTACCCAAGCGTTCTACTAGTTACCTTCAAGCGACAGGGAATTTATCACCTACTGTAACGAAAGAGTTACATAAAGCATCAGAATTGTTTAATGGAAAGTGGCACGAGTTAATTATCGCAGCTACTGCTTTGTACGTAAGTCGTTTGACTGGTACAAACGATGTTGTGCTTAGTTTACCAATGATGGGAAGGTTAGGTTCCAAAGCGATTAAAACACCTGCTATGGTTATGAACTTATTGCCACTACGGTTACAAGTACGTCCTGATATGTGCTTGTCAGACTTGGTGATGCAAATTTCCACTGAAATTAATGCTATACGAAAGCACCAAAAGTATCGCCATGAAGAGCTTCGTAGAAATTTGAAGCTAGTGGGAGACAACCATCGCTTATTTGGGCCGCAAGTAAATGTTATGCCGTTTGAATATAGTTTGAATTTTGCTGGAAGTCAGGGGGTTACACATAAGTTAGCAACGGGTCCAGTTGATGACTTATCTATTAATGTTTATAGTCAAGCTCATGAAAGCGGGTTAAGAGTTGACATAGATGCAAATCCTACCGTTTATAGCCATGAAGAGTTAAATATGCATCATCGTCGCTTTTTACATCTACTTGAAACTATTTCCAAAGCAGAGAAAGATGTATTCATTGGAAATATCAATCTATTATTATCGCGGGAACGAAAGCAGTTAGTGCATGAAGTTAATGAAACAGTTCAGCCACTTCCTGCAGTGAGCTTGCCTACATTATTTGAAAAACAAGTAGCAGAAAATCCTGAAGCTACAGCTTTACTTTATCAAGGTAAAACTCTGAGTTATCGTCAATTAAATCAACAAGTAAATCGCTTTACTAATTTATTAATCGAAAAAGGCATTGGACCTGAGCAGTTTGTGGCTTTAGTATTGCCACGCTCTGCAGATATGGTAATTGCGATGTTAGCTGTTCTTAAAGCTGGAGCAGCCTATTTACCAATTGATCCTGATTATCCAGCCGACAGAGTTGAATTTATGCTAAGTAATGCTCAACCTACTTACATAGTAACGGATAAAGTAACTAGTAAGCAGCTAGATTATTCGAACATTAATCTACTTATTCTAGACGATGAGCAAACAACAAAAACACTGAAAATTTATTCAGATGAAAACGTTGACCTGACCACCATTTACGGGCCAAGGCATGTATTAAACCCGGTTTATATGATTTATACATCGGGTTCAACTGGTAAGCCAAAAGGAGTTGTCATTTCCTCTGAAGGATTAATTAACTTTTTATTATCTATGAAACAACAGTTCTCTTTAAGTACAGATGATTGTTTACTAGCTGTAACAACAATTGCATTTGATATTTCAGTTTTAGAAATTTTTTTACCTCTAATTAGTGGAGCTAGCTGCGTAATTTCCAGGAAGGAAGATATTAAAGATCCAAAAACTCTAACGAATATGATGCATGAACACAACATTACAATCATGCAAGCAACCCCTACACTTTGGCAGGCGTTGTCCTCAAGTTATCCAGAAAAACTAAGAGGTCTCCGCGTCTTGGTAGGAGGAGAAGCTCTTTCTCGTGAGCTTAAAGACAAGCTACAGGATTTAGAGTGTGAAGTAACTAATTTGTATGGACCTACTGAAACAACAATCTGGTCTTCTTCATTGAAATTGAATCCAGACGAGAAAGGTGTGCCAAGAATTGGTTTTCCAATTTGGAATACTGAGATGTATGTGCTAGATAACAGTTTACAGCCTGTTCCAGAAGGGGTTATTGGCGATTTATATATAGGTGGTAAAGGGTTAGCACACGGCTACTTAGGACGTATGGATTTAACAGCTGAACGTTTTGTTGCAAATCCTTACGGAGAAAAAGGAAGTAGGATGTATCGCACGGGTGATCTTGTTCGTTGGCATAAAGATGGTTCTTTAGAATATATTAGTCGATCAGACTACCAGGTTAAAATTCGCGGATTTCGAATTGAGGTAGGAGAGATAGAGACTGCGCTAACGAGTCACTCTGAAGTTGCTCAAGCTGCAGTAATTGTAAGAGAAGATATAAAAGAAGATAAGCGTCTAGTTGCTTATCTTGTTCCAACTACTTCTAAGCTTGACCTTAAGAGCCTACGAAACTATATAAATAAGCGATTACCAGACTATATGATTCCATCTGCATTTGTAGTAATGGACGAACTTCCGCTGACGTCTAATGGCAAATTGAATCGAAGAAATCTGCCAGCTCCTAATATTGAAGCGATGGTGACGAACCGCGGACCTCGTACACCTCAAGAGGAAATAATAAGCGATTTATTTAGTGAGGTTCTGGGTGTTTCTAATATTGGCATTGACGACAGCTTTTTTGAATTAGGTGGACATTCTCTATTAGCTTCAAAGCTAATGATGCGTATTCGTGATTCTTTTGGGATAGAATTAGGAATTTCTCAAATTTTTGAGACCCCTACAATTGCTGGATTAGCCAGTCAGTTAGATAAAGGGCAGTCAAAACGGCCGCCTATTGAAAAGATAAGCAGACCTGAGCGAATCCCACTGTCATTTGCACAGCGTCGATTATGGTTTTTAAACCATTTAGAAGGAGCAAGCCCTACCTATAATATTCCTATAGTTGTAAGGTTGATGGGTGAGCTGAATATAAAAGCGCTCCAAGAAGCTCTAAACGACGTAGTGAATCGTCATGAGCCACTTCGTACAATATTTCCGAAAGTAAATGGGGAATCCTATCAGCATATCTTACAACCAAATGAAATGCATGTTGAGCTTAAGGTTTCTCATATTAACAAGAGAGAAGTTGAAGAGAAAATAAATGAAGCAGTGAGGTATAGTTTTAATCTTGAGAGTGAACCAGCCGTTCGTGCACAGCTTTTTGCCCTTGACTCTCAAGAATACGCGCTTGTATTGGTTGTTCATCATATTATAGGAGATGGATGGTCGTTAACACCTCTTACAGGTGATTTATCTAAAGCGTATAAAGCACGTTATCAAAGCTCAAAAGTAGAATGGGCGCCTCTATCCGTCCAATATGCCGATTATACAATGTGGCAAAAGAAGTTATTAAATAATGAAGAAGCAAATAGCTTAGTCAACGAGCAAATTGAATTTTGGAAAAAAGAGTTAAAGGATCTTCCAGGTGAAATTGATATTCCACGTGATTACTCTCGACCTTTAGAATCCAGTTATCTTGGTGAAACCATAGCAATTAACATTAATGCTCACTTACATCAGAGGCTGTTGGAGCTATCAAGAAAAGCAGGTGTCAGCTTATTCATGGTTTTACAGGCAGGGTTAACAACTTTATTAACAAGGCTTGGAGCAGGGAATGATATTCCTATTGGTAGTCCAATAGCAGGAAGAAATGACGATGTCCTTGACGATTTAATTGGGTTTTTCGTCAATACGTTAGTATTAAGAACCAACACCTCTGGAAACCCAAGCTTTCTAGAATTATTAGCACGCGTTAAGCAGGTAAACTTAAGAGCCTATGACCATCAAGATTTACCTTTTGAGCGCTTAGTAGAAATTATAAATCCTGTAAGATCGCGTTCTAGACATCCTTTATTTCAAATAATGTTAGCTTTACAAAACACACCAGATCCAAAAGTAGATTTACCTAAGGTTAATTCAACTGTGGAAGTCCGTAGCGTTGGTGCAGCTAAATTTGATATGACATTAGAGTTTAAAGAGACTCATAATAAAGGACAAGCTAGTGGTTTAGAAGGGTTTTTGGAATATAGCACAGATTTATTTAAAAAAGAGACAATCAAAACGTTTATTAAACGTTTTTTAACAGTATTAGAATCGGCAGTTTCGCATCCAGAACAGCCAATTGAGCGTTTGGACATTATGACTGACAAGGAACGTCACAAAATTCTTGTAGACTGGAATGAACCTACAACGAAAACATCAAAACATTCATTGACAGAATTATTCGAAAAGCAAGTTGTGTTACACCCTCATCGTATAGCAGTTACTTTTAAGAAAGAAGTATTAACATACCAAGAGTTAAATGAAAAATCGAATCAGCTTGCGCATTGGCTTATTTCTAAAGGAATTGGACCTGAGGAATTTGTCGCTTTATCCCTGCCGAGGTCGATTGATATGGTTATTGGCTTACTTGCGATTCTTAAAGCCGGAGCCGCCTATTTACCTTTAGATCCAGAATATCCAAACGAGCGAATTGCCTTTATGCTACAAGATACAAAGCCTAGGTACGTAGTAACCAACGGTTCTGTATATCAAAAGCTCCCTGATATGAAGGATGCATCTTTAGTATTGTTAGATAATTGGGACATCGTTGACGAGTTAAAGGGTTGTTCTAGCATTAATCCAAGTGACAATGAGCGCTCACAGCCACTGTCACCTGATCATCCTGCTTATATTATTTATACTTCAGGCTCTACTGGCCTACCAAAAGGTGTGGTTATTCCTCACCAAAATGTTGTTCGTCTTTTTAATACAACAAAGCAGTGGTTTAACTTTAGTTCTGATGATACGTGGACAATGTTCCATTCTTATGCATTTGATTTTTCTGTATGGGAAATTTGGGGCCCATTACTATATGGTGGACGCCTTGTTATTGTATCTCATGATGTTACGAGATCACCCAAAGATTTTTTACAGCTGCTTGTTGATGAAAATGTTACGATTTTGAACCAAACGCCATCGGCTTTTTATCAGCTTATTGAAGCAGATAAAGCATCTCCCATTGACCAGAGATTAAGCTTAAGATATATCGTGTTTGGTGGGGAAGCTCTAGAGCTTAGCCGTTTAAATGAGTGGTACGTGCGCCACCCAGAAGGTTCTCCTTCTCTCATTAATATGTATGGCATTACCGAAACAACAGTACACGTTAGTTATTTAAAGGTTACGAAAGAAATCGCTGTTTCAAAGGCTAACAGTTTGATTGGTAAAGGCATCTCGGATCTTGATGTGTATGTGTTGGATTCATATTTGCAACCAGTACCACCGGGCGTTGTTGGAGAAATGTATGTAGCTGGCGAAGGTCTTGCTCGCGGCTACCTAGGTCGACCAGACTTAACTGCGGAACGCTTTGTAGCTAATCCTTTTAGCACTTCAGGTAAGAGAATGTATCGAACGGGTGACTTAGCGCGTTTTTGTCAAGACGGTTCTCTAGATTATATGGGCCGTGCGGATCATCAAATTAAAATTCGCGGTTTTCGAATTGAATTAGGGGAAATTGAAGCGGTTCTAGCTCAGCATCCTGCTGTGAAACATGCAGTGGTTGTTGTACATGAGGGTGACCCTGGAGACAAACGCTTAATTGCGTACATCGTAGCACCAAATCATAAATCTGAATCTATCGATGTAAATTCAATTCGTCAGTACGTGTCTAATCAACTTCCAAACTACATGGTACCAGCAGCTTTCGTGAAGATTGAAAGTATTCCGCTTACGCCAAATGGAAAACTGGATCGTAAAGCTTTGCCTAATCCAGATTTTGGTTTGCTTGTGACAGAACGTGTACCTCGTAATCCAAAAGAAGAAATACTTTGTCAGCTGTTTATGGAAGTATTAGGTTTAACAAAAGTAGGAATTGACGATGGTTTCTTTGACTTAGGTGGGCACTCTTTACTTGCGGTACAGCTAATGAGTAAAATTCGCGATGCCTTTGGTATAGAGCTTGGAATCGGTAGTCTCTTTGAAGCTCCAACAGTCGCTGGATTAGCTGAATATTTAGAAAAAGGTAGTGAAGGCAGTGCATTGGATAGTTTACTGCCACTGAGAATAACTGGAAAAGAGCTGCCTGTATTTTGTGTACACCCAGCAGGAGGATTAAGTTGGTGCTATGCCGGTTTAATGAAATCTTTGGGTGTGGATTACCCAATTTATGGATTGCAAGCTGAAGGAATTGCTAAGAAAGGACAACATCCTAAATCATTAGATGAAATGGCCATAAGGTATATTGAGAAGATTCGTACCGTTCAGCCTGAAGGACCATACCATCTTTTAGGTTGGTCTCTTGGAGGAAACGTTGTTCATGCAATGGCAACTCAACTTCAAAATCAAGGTGAAGAAGTCAGGCTTGTTGCTATGCTAGATGCATATCCGAGCCACTTCTTACCAATAAATGAAGCGCCTAATGAAGAGGAAGCATTAGTTGCACTACTTGCTTTAGGTGGATATGACCCAGAAAGCGTAGGCGCGGACAAGTTGGATATTGCTAGTGCAATTGAATTTCTCCGTAAAGATGGAAGTGCGCTGGCGAGCTTAAAAAAATCAACTATATTAAACTTAAAAGATACCTATGTTAACTCAGTGCAAATTTTAGGGGAATATAATCCGAAAATATTTACAGGCAATCTTTTATTTTTTAGATCTACAATTATTCCAGAGTGGTTTGATCCGATTGAGCCAGAATCATGGAAATCTTTTATTCATGGTGAAATTGAACAGTATGATATCAACTGCCGTCATAAAGATATGTGTCAGCCTGAGCCACTTGCTGAAATTGGAGAAATAGTAGCACGTAAGTTACTCTCATTGAAAGAATAGATATGCTATTAAAAATGAAAGAGAGGAAGTAAAAAATGAATCCTTTTGAAAATCAATCTGGTTCTTATTTGGTATTGATTAATGAAGAAGGCCAACATTCATTATGGCCAACTTTTGTTGAGGTACCTTTAGGGTGGAAAGTTGTATATGGAGAATCAAATCGTGAAAGCTGCTTAAAATATATAAATTCTCATTGGATTGATATCAAGCCGAATAGTTTAAAGCTTGTTGCAAGCAGCTTAAAAGGTAATTGAAGTGAAGCTTTATTCTAATCAAAAGCTAGTTGTTATGATTGTGTATGTAATGGCAATGTTTATGGCTGCGATGGATGGTACGATTGTAAATGTTGCTTTACCAACTATTAGCCAAGAGTTTCAAATTTCTCCGGCGGCTACCGGTAGTATTAATGTAGGGTACCTTGTTAGTCTAGCCGTATTTTTGCCAATATCGGGTTGGCTTGGAGATCGATTTGGCACAAAGAAAGTCTTTTTAGTTGCTTTAGCTATTTTTACAGTCTCTTCTGCTTTATG
Organism: Priestia veravalensis; assembly: GCF_001457055.1. Taxonomy (NCBI): domain Bacteria; kingdom Bacillati; phylum Bacillota; class Bacilli; order Caryophanales; family Bacillaceae; genus Priestia; species Priestia veravalensis. The sequence continues at coordinate 20,119 of NZ_KQ758637.1, forward strand.
TGGATTAGCAACCCATCTCTTTTCACTAAATCTATTCCGTATTTGTCAAGGAGCGGCTGGAGGGTTACTAACACCTGTAGGAATGGCTATGCTTTATCGAACGTTTTTACCAGAAGAGCGCTCGAAGGTCGCGCGTACGCTAGTACTTCCAATTGCAGTTGCACCTGCAATTGGACCTGTTATCGGTGGTCTTTTAGTTGAAGCTATGTCATGGCCATGGGTATTTTATATTAACATTCCATTTGGATTTTTCGCATTTTTCTTTGGACTTAAGTTTTTAAATGAACATAAGGAAAATGAAGCTGGTAGCTTTGACTTTAGAGGGTTTATGCTGTCTGCTGTAGGTTTAGCTAGTTTGATGTATGCTTTAAACCATGGGCCATCAGTAGGTTGGTTATCACCTCTAATCTTATCGATAGGTGGATTGGGCCTTCTATTCGTTTCAATCTTTATTGTAGTTCAATTGCGTACCAAAAATCCGATGCTGAATTTTCACTTGCTATCAGATCGCTTGTTTCAAACAATGAGCATAATTTCAGCGCTTTGCGTTGCTGGATTACTAGGCATTCTTTATGTGTTTCCTTTAATGTATCAAAATGCTTTTGGTGCTTCAGCGCTGGAAAGTGGATTAACAACATTTCCAGAAGCAATAGGCTTAATTATTGCTTCTCGCATTATGCCGTGGTCAACCAAAAAGATAGGGGTTCACGGGGTAATTAGAATGGGTTTAGTAGGATCGGCGCTTATGCTTATATGTTTAAGCTTGATTAGTACAGAAGCAAGTCCATGGATTTTTCGCATGATTTTGTTTAGCGTTGGATTGTTTTTAGGACATACGGTCGTATCTGTACAAGCAATCAGCTTTAATAATATTTCCCCTAGCTTAATGGGGAGAGCAACTACCTTGTTTAATGTTCATAATCGATTAGGATCAGCTGTTGGTATAGCTATCTTATCAAGTATTATTGGAATGAAACAAACGGCTTTTGATGGAGATTATTCAAGCGTAATTCCTTATCAAATTGCATTATTAGTAGCCAGCTTATTTCTATTACTTGCGTTAATTTTAACGTTTCGTATCCATACAGCTAATTTTGAAATGCCAAAAACAAAACGTTTCACACGTTCCGATAGTTCAATGAACGAAGATGTAAAAGTTAGTAAATAAAGTGTAATAAATGAGAGTACTGCTTATAAGTAGTACTCTCATTTATTAAAAATAGAAAGGAAGAAAAAATTGGTTCATATATACATATGTCAGCTTCCTAAAACAATAGATGATGACGCGTTAAATAAAATTGCATCACAGCTTTCGTTGGCCAAACAAAAACAAATTAAGCGTTTTTTTCACCTTGAAGATTCTTACCGCACTGCAATTGGTGAACTATTAGTACGTTATGGACTTTATAGGAAATACAACGTGATACCAAAGGAGCTAACGTTTCATAAAAATAAATACGGGAAGCCTTTTGTCCCTGAATATCCAGATTTTCAATATAATATTTCTCATTCTGGTGAATTTGTTGTTTGCGCTGTGCATGACAAAAGTGTAGGAGTTGATATTGAGAAGGTACAATCCATTGATATGAACATAGCAAAAGGATTCTTTACTGAAGAAGAATACAAAGAGGTTATTAAAGAATCAGAGAATAAAATCACAGCTTTCTATCGTGTTTGGACTTTAAAGGAAAGTTATATTAAAGCAACGGGGGAAGGAATGAGTAGACCTCTTACTTCTTTTCAGATTCAAGGAAAAGATGAAGAACCTATAACTGCTATAGATACGGTGAAGAATAAACCAATTAAGAATATTTGTTTTAAACAACAGAACATAGGAGATTCTTATCAGCTTTCAGTATGCGCGTATGAGCCTTGTAATGTTAGCCAACTTATTCACCTTTCTCTTTCAGATTTATGTCATAAATTGAAAATTCTTTGTTAAATCTACTTCTTGGGTTTGTATATTGAACGTTAGATTAGAGCACTGTTTAAAAAATGAATGCGAAAATATAAAGTTTAGTTCTTTATGAGTATATAACTGGAAATGAGACAAGGTTACTCTACGTTTTTCTAAACCTATTGAATCAAAATGACGGATTGTAGTAATTAGAAGAGCTCGGTTCCTTATAATTAAAAGTGACACTTAGTCATAAAGTGGACTTTACGAATGAGGTGATGAGTTTTGAAGTGGAAAAAAACAATTGGAAAAGGCGCCGTGACAGCGGCTGTGCTCTCGTTTGGTATGTGGGTTTCAGCTGATGATGCATCTGCTCATGGTTACATACAGGAACCGGCAAGTAGAGGGTACGTTGGATCGCTTGAAAAGCAAGTTATTGGCTGGCAAGCTGCGATGGAGAAGCACGGAAGAGTCATCGACAGTCCTCAGTCTGTAGAAGGTCCAAAAGGGTTTCCAGAACGCGGGCCGGCTGATGGACATATCGCATCAGCAGAAGGAATTAAAGAATATGAAATTTATCGCAACGGAGAAAAGGTTGCTACTACGATGAATACCGTCTATAAAGATGCTGGCGTTAAGCCAGACACAAGCTACGAATACTATGTAAAAGCCATTGACTTATCTGGTAATACTAGTTCTGCTAGTAAGGCTGTAGCTGTGAAAACACTAAAGCCAGTTGAAGACATGGAAGCCCCAACACCTCCAAGCGGTCTTCATAGTATGAAAGAATCAGAGAGTTCTATTGAATTAATGTGGTCGCCATCAGAAGATCAAGTAGGCGTTAAAGAATATGCAGTCTACCGTGATGGACAGCTAGTTGCAACGACGGTTACTACGTACTATATTGATAAAAATCTTAAGCCAGATACGAGCTATACGTATACAGTCTTTGCTATTGATGGAGCAGGGAACGTTTCGGATTCAAGCTCACCGCTAGAGGTATCGACATTAAAAAGTGATTCTTCCGTTGAAGAATGGAGCGAAGAGAAAGTCTATACTGCTGGCATGATTGTTCAGTTTAAAGGGCTTGAATATAAAGCGAAATACTGGACCAAAGGCAATCAGCCTGATTCATCAGATGCGTGGGAATTAGTAAGTGATACCGTAGTGGAGTGGAATGCACAAAAAGCCTATCCAAGTGGTTCAAAAGTAAACTATGGAAACCGCACATACGAAGCACGGTGGTGGACGCTTGGTGATACGCCAGGTACGTCCGTCGTATGGAAAGTAGTAGAATAAGATTGTACCAAAGAGGACATTCGTTTCGATGAGTGTCCTTTTTTGATGTTGCAAATCGATATGCTAATTTTATTTTTTGTAAATTTTTTTAAAAAAAGATTGAAATCAAAAACTGAAGGTGCTTTAATAAATGTAAGCGATAACATATCACATATGTGATAACTGAAAGGTGGTGTTATTGTGAATGTAGAACGAATCGCTCGAAAGAAAATCTCAGAATCAATTGAAGAGCAAATTGAAGGCATGATTGCTTCGGGTCAGTTTAAGCCTGGAGAGAAGCTTCCTTCAGTCAGAGAGCTGTGCACGTTATTTGGCGTGGGGCGTTCATCTGTACGCGATGCCATTACCGCACTCAAAGGTAAAGGAATTGTGGATGTAAAGCAGGGAGAAGGCACGTTTATTTGTCAGTTTGATTCATCAAGAATGTTTCAATATACCATGCTTTTACCGAGCGAAGAGGATGTTCGAGAACTATTTCAAGTCCGAAAAATGCTGGAGCCAGGCATTGCTGAAATGGCTGCCAAGAATCGCTCTCCAGAAGATTTAAAGAAATTAAAACTAGCGCTTTCCAAAACATTTGAAAATGACTGGGAAGCCGATTACCACTTCCATCAAGTGATTGTCCATGCAGCAGGCAATAAAATGCTAACTCAATTCATCCAGTTTATTTCCACGAAGATGCAAAAAGCAATGATTGATTTTTATCAGTACATTCAACCACACGAAGCCTTTTTAAAAGAAATTGCGTCACACCACTATCACATCTATGAATCCATTAAACAATCAAATTCAAAAGATGCCTACATACACATGCTGAATCATTTAGAACTTGTTGAAAATATTCTACAAACAAGCTTAGCGCGCATCCAGCGCTAATGCTTCATAAAAATTGAATTTCGATGGGGGAGTTTGATGATTGCAGAACGACTTTTTTCTGACCTTCAAGCGCTTTTTTCTACTGAGCAAGTGCAGGAAACAGCAGTAGCACATCCGCTTGGAAATGGAGGGGAGGTTACGGTTTACCCGACTTCTGAAGCCGAAATTGCAGCTGTTTTAACGTATGCGAATCAAAATGGATATACGGTATCCATCATGGGTGCAGGTACGAAGCGAGGGTTCGGCGGTTTAGTTCAATCTGCTGATATCTTGCTATCTCTTTCTCGCTATAAGGGAATTGTGGAGCATGTACCGGGCGACATGACGGTTACGGTGAAAGCAGGTACATCGTTTAAGGAGTTACAAGATCATTTAGCCACATACGGTCAGCAGCTTTCGTTAGATCCATCTTGGCCCGAAACAGCAACAATTGGTGGTATTGTAGCAGCCAATGACAGCGGTCCTAAACGCCTTGGATATGGATCTTGTCGAGATGTTGTCATTGGCATGACGCTTGTGTATGCTGACGGACAAATCATTCGTTCTGGCGGAAAAGTCGTCAAAAACGTAGCCGGCTATGATATGAATAAGCTCTTCATTGGTTCAATGGGGACGCTTGCTGTTATGTCTGAAATTACGCTAAAGCTTCGTCCGCTTCCAAAGTGCCAATCACTTGTCGTTATCGCGTTTCCAGAGGCATCTTTAATTGATATCAGGTCCTTAGCGACTCAGATCCTGGATTCCATGCTAGAGCCCGTATCCTTACAACTCATGAGTCCTTCTTTGAGTAGGGAGCTAGTTGGAGAAGAAGCTTACTGTTTAGCCATTGCGCTGGAGGATGTTGAGAGCTCTGTTCGCTATCAAGAAAAAGCAATTCAAGGGCTGGGAAGCTCACAAGCAGTTGTTTCCATCAAATCGGAAGAGGAGCGAATTCGCTTTTGGCACCAGCTTTACAGAATGGGTGTCAATGGAGCTTCTTTTATAGATGGGGACTCTCTAACAGCCGTTTTAAAGGTAGGAGTGAAAAATCTCGATGCCCTCAAGGTAGTAGAAAGCGCATATTTGCTTACGGATCGATATGATGTCCGCATTCGGGCACATGGGGGAATCGGTCACGGTCTTTGTCAAATCGAAATTAGTGGGGGCTCTAAAGACATTCTAGGAGCAATTGTTGATATGCGTAAGCAAGCTCATGAACTAAAAGGATATGTAGTCGTTACGCACGCACCGCTTGTATTTCGTCAGCAGCTCAACGTCTGGGGAGAAAAGCCATCTCACTTCTTTTTATACGAAGGAATTAAATCAAGGATAGACCCGAACAAAATGTTAAATCATAAGCGATTTGTGGGAGGGATTTGATTTATGAGTGGAGAGGTTGTAAACGAGCCGGCCTGTACAGCAAGTAGCCTAACAAACTACTTATGGAAAGATAAGCCTGACCCAATGAAATGGGCTGATTGTGTGCACTGTGGCATGTGTTTGGAATCGTGCCCAACCTATGAAATAACGGGTCAAGAGCAGCATTCACCAAGAGGGCGCGTTCATCTCATTAAGTCCGTAGCTGAAGGGAAGCTTGAAGTAAACGAACAGCTAATTGAGCCAGTTTTTGATTGCTTAGACTGCAGAGCCTGTACGACAGCTTGTCCAGCCGATGTGGATGTTGGTGGGTTGATTGAAGAAGCGCGCGGTCAAATCCGTCAAGCGATGCCGCTTACCGGTGTGAAAGGAACTGTAAACGAGTTCTTTTTAAAAGGATTATTCCCATACCAGCGACGTCTTGAATCCGTCGGTTCACTGCTGAAGTTTTATCAAAAAAGCGGGCTGCAAAAAGCTGTGCGAAAAACGGGACTTATGAGCGTGATGCCAAAGCATTTAGCTGAAATGGAAGCAGTTATGCCAGATATTAAAAAGCCTGTACAAAAGAAATATAAGAAGCAAACAACGATTCCTGCAAAAAATGAAGCGAAAGCAAACGTGGCTTTTTTAACTGGGTGCGTCATGGACGTGATGTTCAGCGATATTAATGATGCTACTATTCAAGTATTAACCCGCAACGGAAACAACGTGACGATTCCAAAAAAACAAACGTGCTGCGGTGCTTTGCATGTGCATGCCGGCGACCGAGATACGGGAAGGAAGCTTGCAAAACAAAACATTGAAGCATTTGAAAATGAGGAAACCATCGTTGTAAATGCAGCGGGATGCGGGTGTATGCTGCAAGAATATCCCGAGCTGTTTCGAGAAGAGGAAACGGAATGGTACGACAGAGCCAAAGCATTTTCCAGAAAAGTCCAAGATATTTCAAAATACTTATACGATACGGGCTATGAAAAACCGAAAGCGTCTTTACACACAACGATTACCTATCATGATGCTTGCCATCTTGCGCATGGTCAAGGCGTGAGAAAAGAGCCGCGCGATTTACTTCTTAATATACCGGGAGTGGAAATGGTGCATATGCCAAATGCTGATCGGTGCTGTGGTAGCGCGGGGATTTATAATATGACCAATCCAGAAATGGCAGGTGAAATCTTAAAAAGCAAAATGGAAAGCGTGCCGGAAGATGCAGAGTTAATTTCAATGGGGAATCCTGGCTGCATGCTCCAAATGGCCATGGGTGTAAAAAAATACGGTCGCAGCCAAAAGGTTGTCCATACGGTTCAGCTGCTGCAGTGGGCGTATGAAAAAGAAGATGAAGAAAAGGGGTATCGCTCATGAAGAAGAAAAAAATTCGTTCAAATGATGCGCATATCCTAGCGCTAGCTGCTCTCATGGAAGGCAGTGGGTCGATCTTATATGAAGAAGCTGATTTGCTCGCTTATGACTGTGACGGGTTTACCGTTCACCGCAAACTGCCACGAGCGGTGGTGTTTCCAAAAGATGCTGAAGAAGTAGCAAAAGTTGTGCGCTACTGTGCGAAGCATAACCTTCCGTTTTTAGCTAGAGGAGCTGGTACAGGGCTAAGCGGTGGAGCTATTCCTCTCAACAATGAAGTGATCATTAGCCTTGTTCGAATGAAGCGCTTGGTGAGCGTGGATCTTGAAAACCGGCAAGCAGTTGTTGAGCCCGGCTTCATTAATTTAAAGCTCACAAACTCAATTGCAGATAAGGGCTATTATTATGCTCCCGATCCATCAAGTCAATACTGTTGTACAATCGGAGGCAACGTTGCGGAAAACGCAGGCGGCGCTCATTGTTTAAAGTATGGAGTCACAACAAACCATATTTTAGCGCTTGAAGTGGTATTGCCGAATGGTGAAATTATCACTATTGGTGGAGAAGGCATCCTGGATACGCCAGGCTATGACCTTCTTGGGCTTTTGACAGGATCTGAAGGGACGCTTGGAATCGTAACAAAAATTACGGTTCGTATTTTGAAAAATCCTGAAGCCAAGCAGACGGTGCTAGCGTATTTTGACCATGTTTCAGATGGAAGCCAAGCCGTGTCTGACATCATTTCAGCAGGTATTGTTCCGGCGGCTCTTGAAATGATGGATAAAATTGCGATTGAAGGCGTAGAAGCAGCTGCTTTTCCAGTAGGACATCCAAAAGATATTGAAGCGGTGTTGCTTATTGAAGTTGATGGAATCTCAGCAGGTATTGAGGAACAAATTGAAGAAATTCTTGCCGTTTGCCGACGGCATCATGTCAGAGAAGTAAAGGTTGCAAAAGATGAGCAAGAACGAGCGAGCTGGTGGGCAAACCGGAAAACGGGCTTTGGAGCAATGGGAGCCATCTCGCCGGATTATCTAGTGCAAGACGGCGTCATTCCGAGAAGCAAACTGCCAGAAGTGCTGGAGCGGATCAACGAAATTAGCAAGCGATATGAGTTAAGAATTGCGAATATTTTTCATGCTGGTGACGGTAATCTACATCCGCTCATTCTATTCGATATGGCAAAGCTGGGAGAAACAGACAGAGCGTTAAAAGCAGGCAGTGAGTGTTTACAGGTTTGTGCAGATGTTGGCGGAACCATTACAGGAGAACACGGTGTGGGTATCGAAAAGAAAGAGGAAATGAAATTTGTCTTTACGGATGAAGAAATTTTGGCTCAAACAAACATTCGTGAAGTGTTTAACCCAGAAAATTTACTAAATGCGGGTAAACTGTTTCCAAGTCCAAGTCGCTGCGCTGAAGTTAAGCGTGATTTAAAGGATAAGCAAACAGTTGCACGTCCGTAATCATTAAAAGGAGGAAGTAAAATGGTAGCTTATAAGCAAATTGGAAAACTTCAAGTAGCACCTGTTTTGTACAAATTTATTAATGAAGAAGCTCTTCCGGAGACTGGACTACAAGAGGAGGCGTTTTGGGCAGGATTCGAACAACTTATTCATGAGCTAACACCGGAAAATAAAGCACTGCTTGCTAAACGTGATGAACTGCAAGCCAAATTAAATCGATGGTATCGTGAAAATCGTGATTCCTTTGACTTTGAAGCGTACAAAGCATTTCTTACGAGCATTGGCTATTTAGAAGCAGACGTAGCTGACTTTCAAATTTCAACAGCTAACGTAGACGATGAAATTGCGCTTCAAGCTGGACCACAGCTTGTTGTACCAGTTAATAATGCCCGCTACGCAATTAACGCGGCGAATGCTCGCTGGGGTAGCTTATACGATGCGCTTTACGGAACGGATGCGATTAGCTCCGAAAATGGAGCTGGAGTTCAAAGTCAGTATAATCCGATTCGGGGTGAAAAGGTCATTACGTTTGCAAAATCCTTTTTAAATCATACGATTCCATTAAAAGAAGGCAAACACGAAGACGTTGTGCAGTACGTCGTGACAAATAAGATGGAAGCATTGTTGCAGGACGGGACAACAACGGAGCTGAAAGAACCGAGCAAATGGATTGGCTATCAAGGTGATGGTTCAAACCCGAGTGCCCTGTTATTTAAAAATAACGGGCTGCATTTTGAAATTCAAATTGACCGCCAGGATGCGATTGGAAAAAGCGATGATGCAGGCGTAAAAGATGTGCTGCTTGAATCGGCTGTCACAACTATTATGGACTGTGAAGACTCGGTAGCTGCAGTAGATGCAGAAGACAAAGTAGAAGTGTATCGCAACTGGTTAGGCTTAATGAAAGGTGATTTAAAGGCAACGTTTAAAAAAGGTGCAAAAACAATGACCCGTACGCTAAATGACGATCGTCAGTATGAAACTGCAAACGGAGATACTGTGACGCTTTCCGGACGCTCTTTGATGTTTGTACGAAACGTAGGTCATTTGATGAGCAACAGCGCCATCTTAGACGCCAACGGTGATGAAATTCAAGAAGGTATTTTAGATAGCATAATTACGAGTTTAATTGCAAAGCATACGCTGCTTGGAACTGGTAAGTATCAAAACTCTCAAAAAGGCTCTGTGTATATTGTAAAACCGAAAATGCACGGCTCTGAAGAAGTAGCATTTGCTAATAAGCTGTTTGATCGCGTAGAAGATTTAGTCGGATTGCCACGCCATACTCTTAAGATTGGAGTGATGGACGAAGAGCGCAGAACGTCACTGAACTTAAAAGCGTGCATTGAAAAAGTTAAAAATCGCGTTGCGTTCATTAACACAGGGTTCTTAGACCGCACCGGAGATGAAATACATACATCTATGGAAGCAGGCGTCATGATTCGAAAAAATGATATGAAATCTTCCGTTTGGCTAGCAGGATATGAAAAATCAAATGTACTAACAGGTTTAGCAAGCGGATTCCAAGGAAAAGCGCAAATTGGAAAAGGTATGTGGGCAATGCCAGATTTAATGGCTGAAATGCTGAAACAAAAAGTAGGCCACTTACAAGCAGGAGCAAATACGGCATGGGTTCCATCCCCAACCGCTGCAACGTTACATGCTCTTCATTATCATGAAGTCTCGGTTGTGGATGTTCAAAACCAGCTGGCGAACAATTCTACTAATCTGCGAGATGACATTTTACAGGTACCGCTTGCTGAAGAACCAAATTGGACAAAAGAAGAGGTACAGCAAGAATTAGATAATAACGCACAAGGTATATTGGGCTACGTAGTACGCTGGGTAGATCAAGGAATTGGATGTTCAAAGGTTCCAGACATCAACGACGTAGGCTTAATGGAAGACCGAGCAACGCTTCGTATCTCAAGTCAGCACGTAGCAAACTGGTTACATCACGGAATTTGTACAAAAGAGCAAGTTCTTGCGACGCTACAACGAATGGCGAAAGTCGTGGATAGCCAAAATGCGGGTGACGCTAACTATCAGCCAATGGCACCTCATTATGAAGAGTCTATTGCGTTCCAAGCAGCGTGCGACCTTGTGTTTAAAGGATATGATCAACCAAACGGATACACTGAGCCAATCTTGCATGCGCGCCGCATTGAAGCAAAAGCAAAGCAAGCAATCGAACAAAAATAAGCGAATCAAGGAGCGAGGCTACGTATGAAATTTACACGATTTGAATCAGAAGGTGTGATTTGCCAAGGAGTGGTAGAAAAAGAAAACATTCGTGAAATAACAGGAGATTTGTTTACGAAATGGGAATACACGGGGCGCACATTTATACGAGAAGATGTGAAGCTGTTAGCACCAATACAGCCAAATCAGATTATTGGCATTGGAGCTAATTACGTGAAAGATGTGAGTGAGCTGCCTGAAAAGCTTCCTGATATTCCAGTATTTTTCTTTAAACCCATTTCATCGGTTATTGGGCCTGGTGAAGATATCATCATTCCAGAAGGAATTGAAGAAGTAAAGTTTGAATCTGAGCTTGCGGTTGTCATTGGAAAAGAAGCAAAAAAACTTTCAGCGTCAAATGTTCGTGAGTATATCTTTGGCTATACGATTGGAAATGACGTCACAGCACCGCAGTTTATTCACCCGGACGGCCACTGGACGGTGGGGAAATCATTTGATACATTCACGCCGCTTGGTCCCTATATTGAAACCGAGCTGGATCTTGCAAACATTCGTGTAAAAGCGACGCTGGATGGCATAGAAAAACAAAATAGCGGTATGGATCTTATCATCATCTCGGTTGAAAAAATGATTGCTTATCTTTCAAATATGATGACGCTCAAACCAGGAGACGTTATTTTAACAGGTAGTCCAGTAGGAGCGGAATTAGTGGGCGCAGGAAGCATTATTAATTGTCATATTGATGAAATTGGCTCGCTGAAAAATACTTTTAGCAAAGTAAAAGTCAACGTGAATTAATAAGAAAGAATGATTTGAATACAGCTTGGTATCTGCGGTAAACATGCTTGTCTACATGAATAAAACAGGTTCAGGCTGCTTAGGTATTTCGATCACAACAAAAAACAACCTGTTCGAATTGCGACGTAATCGGATTTCGAACAGGTTTTTATTTATGAAAAAAGGTAATAGCTTGACTGAAACCGATATTCTCTCACATAAAATAAACTGTTTTAAACACTTGTTGAAAAGGAGGAAGAAAAGCATGAGTACTGGAATATTAGCACTTCTATCACTTTTACCGATTTTAGCGGTTGGTATTTTTTTAGTAGGGCTGAGATGGCCTGCTAGCAAAGCGATGCCAATTTCTTACTTGGTGGCTGTAGGGTTAGCGTTATTTGTATGGAAGGTGCCTGGCGTAACAATCGCTGCTGCTTCCATTAATGGTTTGGTCGTTGCAGGAACGCTTTTATATATTATTTTTGGTGCAATTTTATTACTGAACACCCTGCAAGAAAGCGGCGGAATTAAAACCATCCGCCAAGGCTTTACGGATATTTCACCGGACCGCCGTATTCAAGTTATTATTATTGCATGGCTATTTGGTTCCTTTATTGAAGGAGCTTCGGGTTTCGGTACGCCGGCTGCGGTTGCGGTTCCGCTGTTAGTAGGCCTAGGCTTTCCTGCCATGGCAGCGGTTATTGCTGGAATGGTTATTCAAAGTACGCCCGTTTCGTTCGGGGCAGTAGGAACACCAATGCTAGTCGGCGTTCAAACAGGATTATCAGCAGATGCAAGCATTACGGATAACTTTCTAGCACTGGTAACTGAAATTGGTGGACAGGTAGCAATTTTACACATGATCGCGGGTACGTTTATTCCACTGTTTGTTGTGGCGCTTATGACAAAGTTCTTTGGGAAGAATAAATCATTTACCGAAGGAATCCGCGTTTGGAAGTTTGCACTCTTTGCTGCGTTTGCAATGACCATTCCATATGTCTTGGTTGCAAACCTACTAGGTCCTGAGTTTCCATCAATGATTGGTGGATTAGTCGGACTTGTCGTTGTTGTCTTTGCTGCTAAAAGAGGATTTTTAATGCCAGCTAAAGAAGAAGCATGGGACTTTGAAGAGAAAAGCAAGTGGGACCCTGAGTGGATAGGCAGTTTAGAAATAAAAGATGTTGCGTATCATAACGGACAAATGAGCATGTTTCGTGCGTGGCTCCCTTATGTATTAGTTGGCGTGTTCTTAGTGGTATCAAGGTTGAAAGCGCTTCCTATTTTAGGATGGCTACAATCATGGACCGTTTCGTTTCCGAATATATTTGGTTCTGAAGTAAGTGCAAGCTTTCAGCCACTGTATCTTCCGGGAACAATTTTCATCTTAGTATCTCTAATCACTTATTTCCTTCATCATATGAATAAAAAAGCTTATAAAAAGGCGTGGGCACAGTCTGCAAAAACAACGATTGCTGCGTCTACAGCTTTAATTTTTACGGTTCCGATGGTACAGGTTTTTATTAATTCTGGAGGAGGAGAAGCGGGGTTCGATAAAATGCCAATTGAATTAGCAAACGGTGCAGCAGCTTTAGCAGGCGAATATTGGCCGTTGCTTTCAACTTTTATTGGAGGACTTGGTGCATTTATTGCTGGAAGCAACACCGTAAGCAATATGATGTTTTCGTTATTTCAATACGATGTTGGTACCCAAATTGGCGTGAATCCAACTTGGATTGTTGCTTTACAAGCGGTTGGAGGAGCGGCTGGAAACATGATTTGCGTTCATAATGTTGTGGCAGCTTCAGCCGTTGTAGGGCTGGTTGGAAAAGAGGGAGCGGTTATTCGAAAAACGCTGCTGCCGTTTATGTACTATGCGCTTTTATCCGGAGCGGTTGGGTATGCAATCGTATGGTATGCTGAAAAAGGACTAGTAAATATTGGATCAGCAATTGTCGTAGGTGTCTTTTTAGTAGCGGTGTATATAATCAGTACAAATCAACGTCGTACGCAGCTCATCTCTGTTGGGAATAAAACAAAGTTCTTAGACTAATAAAACAAGAGGCTGGGACATAAGTAATTCAGCCAATGATAAACCTGAACGATTGAGAGTTCAGGTTTTTTCGTTGATTGTGAAAACAATGTTGGAAACAGGGTGGAATGGAGCGTAGGACACTCGACTCCTGCGGGAAAGAGAGGGAAAACGGAGATCCCGCAGCGCAGCGAGGAAGCTCAGGTTCCTCCCCGCGGAAAGCGAGTGGCCGTAGCGCAATGGAACGAACGTGTTCAGACAAACCAAAAAGATTGGAACAGCTATTGTTCGTCTCTTAGAAGCAATCATTTTGTTATGTCCCAAACTCTTTTGTTATTTTTGAACAAAATCAGGGTAATCAGTAATAATAGCGTCTATATTCATTGATAACAGGAAATCAGCCGTTTGCTGATTACGCACCGTCCAAGAAGAGATCTTCATTCCGTTATTATGTACATTTGTCACTAACTCATTTGTAACAAGCCCGTAATGAGGGTTAAAGTAATCAGCATATGTCGCAAACTGCTGAAGCTTTTCCTCTGTTGTATCTGCTTTAGACCCTGTTAACACGCCAATTGGAACGTTTGGAAGCAGCTCGTCCATCTTTTTCATCGAGTCGAAATTAAATGACTGAACAATGATCTTTTCATTGTTTGGCTTGTCCATGTTGCGTTCTTTTAGCTCACCAGCTATTTTTGCTTCGATGCCTGGATAGAGTTCGGGCGACTTTAATTCAATTAGAATGCCAATTTTGCCGCGGTAGCGATCCAAAATTTCTTCAAATGTTGGAATGGGTTCTCCAGCAAATTCGGTTCCTTTCCAGCTTCCCGCGTCTAATGATTGTAGTTCTTCTAGTGTTAGATCTTTGACTGCACCTGTACCGTTTGTCGTACGGTCGACGGTTACATCGTGAATGACTACAAGCTCGCCATCTTTACTTTGCTGTACGTCAATTTCAATATAATCTGATTTCATTTCGAATGCTTTCTCAAACGCAGCGACCGTATTTTCTGGAGCATATCCAGATGCACCACGATGCGCTACGTTGTCTACGTCATTTTTTGCAGCCGATGCTTGCTGTAAAGGACTTAGCAACAAAGCAAATGAAATCCCAATCCCTGCTAATACTTTTTTATTCATCTCTCCATCTCCCAACTCAAACTGTTTTCATGATTCAGTATAAATTTGGAATATTGATACCGCATGAATCGTACATTGAGATTTGATTACAGGAAGATGAATAAAAATAGATACAAAGTCTTACTTTTATTTACAAATCAGCCAATGTTTCGACAGCTTTTAGACAGAATGAATCTCTTTTACACGCCCTACCTGTCCATCTGTTAGCCGAACTTTAATGCCATGAGGGTGAAACGAAGACTTTGTTAACAAGTCTTTCACAATTCCCTCCGTTAATTTTCCAGTTCGTTGATCAGCTTTCAGAACGATTGATACCTTCGTTCCAGGAGAAATATCATTTCGATTTTGCCCGCTCATTTCTATCCACTTCACTTTCACGATGTGCTGACGATTTAGTCAACCTGTACAAGCACATCTTCTTTATTTGGGTATGTTTTTTCAATATGATGCTCGCCCCATGCACAAAGAGCATCTAAAATTCCTTTAAGAGACCAGCCATATTCCGTTAGAGAATACTCGACTTTCGGAGGAACTTGGTTATAGACCTCACGTAAAATAATGCCGTCCTCTTCAAGCTCACGAAGCTGCTGAGTTAGCATTTTTTGAGTGATGCCTGGCATCAAGCGCTTTAGTTCTCCGGTTCTTTTCTTTCCTTTAATCAAGTGACATAAAATCACTACTTTCCACTTACCACCAATTACTTCGAGAGAAGCTTCGACTGGAATATTGTAAACTTTCATTACTAAAAGCCTCCTTACGTAACAATGTTCTGTCTATTCGTTTGCATGCCACAAATATTCCTCATGCGTGAACGTTAATCAATTTATTGTTATTGTACCGCTTTACGCCCAAAATAGTCCATTAGGTACTTTTTAGTGCCTATCGTACTTGAAAGTGCGTACTTTTTTTATGGATTGGTATCTTGCATAATGACTAACAGAGCTAGCCAGTCGGCGCTAGCTGCTGACAGAATTGACTCAGGAACTAGAAAGGCGCCTATACTGAGCTCAACATAAAATAAAAAAGATAAGAAATGATTAAGGAGGAAAAATAATGAGTTCACTTTCACATACAAAAACAAATGAGAAAGGCGGTACCTTTGCATTATTAGCGTTAGCCATCAGTGCATTTGGTATTGGAACAACTGAATTTGTGCCAGTTGGTTTATTATCTAGTATATCGAATGATTTATCTATTTCAATTACGCTAGCAGGATTATTGATTTCAGGCTATGCGATTGGTGTATCAATCGGCGCACCAGTTTTAACGGCTTTAACCAATAAAATGAATCGAAAAACATTATTAATGGCACTCATGGTGGTATTTATTATTGGTAATGCAGCAGCAGCAGTTTCTACAAGCTTCACGTTATTGCTTGTTGCCCGCTTCATTACGGCTTTTTCACACGGAATATTCTTTTCAATTGGGTCAACAATTGCAGCAGATCTTGTACCACAGCATAAGAGGGCGAGCGCTATTGCGTTTATGTTTACAGGGTTAACCGTTGCAACCGTAACAGGTGTTCCGCTTGGTACGTTTATTGGTCAAACATTTGGCTGGAGAGCAACCTTTGGAGCAGTGGCTTTACTTGGAGTGGTTGGAATTATTGCAAGCGCAATTTTAATTCCGAATAACTTAAAAGAAGCACCGCCTACGTCGTTTAAAGAACAGGTCAAGATTTTAACAAATGGTCCACTTTTATTAGCATTTGCTATTACGGCCCTAGGGTACGGAGGTACGTTCGTTGCATTCACTTATTTAACACCTCTTTTAGAAAATGTAACAGGCTTTAGTGCTAAATGGGTAAGTATCATCTTGCTGGTCTATGGTGTTGCAGTGGCAATTGGTAACACTGTAGGTGGAAAAGCAGCGAATAAATCACCGCTTAAAGCACTGTTTTGGATGTTTATTTTCCAAGCTGTTGTCTTAGTTGCTTTAAGCTTTACGGCACCGTTTAAGATAGTTGGCTTAATTACGATTTTCTTAATGGGGCTGTTCGCTTTCATGAACGTTCCGGGCTTACAAATTTTAGTGGTAAACTTAGCAGAAAAGTATGTTCCATCTGCTGTGAACGTGGCATCAGCGCTTAATATCGCTGCATTTAACATCGGAATTGCAATCGGTGCATTTGTAGGTGGGCTTATTGTGGATTCAATCGGCATTATTCATACGCCGTGGATTGGTGGAGTAATGGTGATTGGAGCTGTTTTACTCACTGCATGGAGTGCACGAATAGAAAAGGTGTAAGGTAAATGAAAATGGAAGGCTTAAACGGCCTTCCATTTTTTTGCATGTATTATTGCTGCCAAAAAGAAAGTAAGGGTCCATCCTCTCCGTAGATTGGATCTGTTTTCGGAAGAGGCACATTCTTTATTTGTTTGACAGCTTCTGCATGTTCGTTAGAATTACCGGTCTTTAAATTATAGTTGCTTCCATCAGGATACGCGCCAACTACTTGGAAATCAGCCGTTGATTGAAGGTGCTTATGTCCCGTACCTGCAGGCAGTACAATTACATCTCCAGCGTGTACAACAATATTTTCACCTTTGGGACCACCTAGCTGTAAGCGAGCACAGCCTCGTATAATACCGAGAACCTCATGTGTGTTGCTGTGGTAGTGATGAAAATCATAAATGCCATTTACCCAGCTATTTTTCCAGTTGTGATTATGAAAGATAGTTTCCATTTTATCCTTACGATCAATTAATGCATGTTCATAGAGTAAAACAGGAAGGGAAGGGTGGTTGGGAATAACCCCATCATCATCAAAAAACAAAACTTTTACATCTGACACAATCTCTCCTCCTCCAAACATCGTATTTTCTTAACATTCCCTCTTCGTAAAAGAAATAAACTAACGTTGGATTATCTGTAAAAAAATGAAATATAACTAAAACTAAATTCCTAAAAGAGGCTAAGTGATTCATTTGAACTATAAGTCTGTTCCTTGATAAGAACCAAGCTTAAAATACAACGCCAAAAAAAGGAATGTATATGGTAAATATTATCATGGTAGGTTTTGTAATGGAAAGAGTGTATTTTTAAATAACTGAGAAGTAGGTAGATTAATGGGACAATATGAGTCGAAATACTTACAAAAATATCCTGGTAATTTAATGACTTATGGAAGATTGAAGATGTTTAAGGATTTCCTTATGATGGTAAAGGAGAATTAAGTAATGAACTTTATCAAATAACTGTAAAAAAGTAATTCGAAATAAGTGATTGTGAATATAGAGATTATGAAATTAGTCGATGATAGAGTTCATGAAAACATAAAGAGAAACGGAGAGGATTACGTGAAAAAAGCAGCAGGTTTAGTCTTAATTGGGGCTCTTTCACTGGGCTTAGCAGCGTGTGGATCAAGTGAAGAAGGAGAAGGAGCAGGTGCAAACAAGTCGTTTGAAGCAAAAATTGATGGTGCACAGTACATATTAGTATCGGAGCAAGACGGTGGCGTGAGCGGAGATGAGGCCTTACTTGCGGTGGAGTTAGAAGTAAAGAATACGTCTAAGGATGCCATTTCATTGTCTAGCAATGATGTCAGCCTTTACGATGGTGACGAACAATTAGAACCTAATACAGACGTATACAGCGATGAAATTGAAACGTCCATGCGATCTGGAAAGATTGCGTCTGATAAGTCCAAAAAACTTACGTATCTTTTTAACGTAGAAAAAGATAAAGAGTATGAAATTGGTCTTCAGCCAATTAGTGAAGACTACAATAATAAGATTGAAGAAGTAAAGTTAAAATTAGATACAGCAAAATATGAGAAAAGCTTAAAAAACTTAGAAACTCCTGAAAAAGCATTGACAGCCTATATTGACGTGTTGTTCTTAGGGAAAGAAAATGAAGACTTCGATAAATATGTAGTAGCAGATAAGGAAGAGGTTGAAAAGTCTGCTAATAAAGCATTCCGTGAATCAATTAATAAAGTGTTTTCAAATGATTTAACAGAAGAAGGTGCGTCTAATTTATATAAAATGTATAAAGACGAGTTGAATTCAAAAGCGACGTTTGAAGCTAAAACGATTGAAAATGTTAATGGAAAAGCAGTTGTAGAAGTGAATTATTCCGGTATCGGCGTATATAACTTATATAATACAGTTTCTGATTATAAGCGCGCTTATTATCAAGAAACAAATGAATATGATTCGAAAAAACAAGAAGCTTATGCAATTTCAAAATTCAAAGACATTCTAGGTGGGGCAGAGCTTAAAGAAAGCAACTATCCATTAGAAATTGAAATGGTTGAAAAAGACGGAAAATGGGAAGTTAAGCCAAAAGATAAATATAGCGATACAGTTGAAAAAGCATTCGCTGCGGGTGACATTAACTAAAGATGTAAGCCTAGAAAGAGGCTGGGACATAAGTAGTTCAGTCCTTACTATACCTGAACGATTAAGAGTTTCTCACTTTTAATCGTTCAGGTTTTTTGTTGATTGTGAAAACAATGTTGGAAACAGGGTGGAATGGAGCGTAGGACACTCGACTCCTGC